>JAMBLK010000185.1 GCA_023336855.1 Actinomycetes bacterium | reverse complement strand
TGGCACCGATTGTGCACCAACGCTGGCTTTGGTCGGTGGGCATTCTGATCGGTGTTGCAGCGGTTGGTTTCCTGGCGTACGGCGTGATTGGACTCGTCGCGTAGATCCTTCGATGGCGCGCCGGGAGTAGCACACCACCGCCCGGGCCCTTCGACGATTCTCCCGGCGTTCTCAGTCGCCGCCCACGGCACCTCCGCCCCCATCACTCACCCACTCCTGTCATGAGGTTGGGGACCTGTGGTTCGAAAGCAGGAACGTCGGCGGTACTCTGTGCTCATGGCAAATACCTTCTGGCGTATGGCGAAGCGACCGCTGGCGGTCGGCGGAGTGCTCACCGCGCAGATGGTTCAAACGATCCAGCGGCCCGACCTCGAGAGCTTCACCGACCAGGACCCGTCGGGAGTCTTCGGCGACGCCGCGTCGCCGCCGCTTCGCATGATCGTCCTCGGCGACAGCACCGTCACCGCACCCGGAGTGGAACCCCTCGATGCCTGCTGGGCGCGACGAACGGCCCTCTTCTTCTCGGATCGGTATCGCGTCGAACTCATCTCTGTTGCCGTCGGTGGATCGAAGATCGCGAACGTTCGAGACGAACAGATCCATCGAGCGATCGTCACCGGTGGCGACATCGCCATCGTATGTGTCGGCGGCAACGATGCCCTTCGCGCAACGCCTATCAGCCGGTTCGAGACCGCCTACGACGACATGCTCCGTCCCCTCGTCGCAGCGTTCCCCGCCGTCGCCGTATGCGGTGTCGGTGATCTTGGGACGATCCCTCGTCTCCCCGCGATGGCCAGGGGTGTGGCTCGTGTCCGAGCACGCGCCGTCGATCACGCCATCGGTCGGGTCGCCGATCACTACGACGTCCCCAAAACAAGAGCTTGGGGTCCTGAGTTCGAACCGTTCGAGACCGACCCCGCCATCTGGGCCGGGGATCTCTTCCACGCATCCGCAGAAGGACATGCCATGTATGCGGACGCTGCTATCCCTCTCGTCGAAGAGGCACTCAGACGGTCGAACTTCTCTCCGTGAGGAAGTGGCGAATCATCGCCGTAACGGTGCCGATCACACCCGGGTTGTAGCCCTCCGGAACGATGATATCGGCGTAGCGCTTCGACGGTTCGACGAACTGGAGATGCATCGGTCGAACGGTGCTCTCATACTGCTCGAGCACGGAGTCAACGGTTCTCCCCCGCTCGACGATGTCACGCTGGAGACGTCTCATCAACCGAAGATCAGAGTCCGTGTCGATGTAGATGCGCAGATCCATCCGATCTCGAATCTCGGGCTCGGACAGCACGAGGATTCCTTCGACAAGAATCACCGGTTGAGGTTCAACGTGCACCGTCTCCGATGCCCGCGTGTGGTTGGAGAAGTCATATACGGGTCGCTCGATGGCCCGTCGAGAGCGGAGAGTCTCGATGTGCTCGACGAACAACTCGTTCTCCAGAGAATCCGGATGGTCGTAGTTGATCTTCGTGCGCTCTTCATACGACAGGTGCTCCTGCCGCCGGTAGTAGGCGTCGTGCGGGAGTCGAGCGACGACCTCAGAGCCCACGATGTCCACGACGCTCTGGGCGATGGTTGTCTTCCCGGATCCTGATCCACCGGCGATCGCGATGGTCAGGGGGTGCTCGTGATCCTCGCCGTGCGGCCAGGCCGCCGCGTGTCCGAAGTGGGTCTCGAGGTCGAACGTCATGGCTCTCAATCCTAGAACTCTCGGCGGAGGGATGCTCCGCCCGGCATGTTCGCCGCGATGGGATCCACGGGAGGCGCAGAGATCGTCGGTCGGGTTCTACCAGCCACTCTGGTGCGCCGACCCGGTCAGCTTGCCCGAATCGGGATCGAACAACGCACACTCGCCCAAACGGTTCCCGGATTCCCACGCCCCCTCCGTTGGCCACAGCGCCCAGAAACTGAGCGCCGAACTCTCGTAGTCGACGCCCACATATCCCTCGAACGCACCCCGACACACGGACTTGAGCTCATCGGTGACATTGTCATCGCCCGGATACGGTCCTGCCGCGAACTCGTGGCGGTAGTAGACCTCGGTATCGTGAGGGTCATCGCACGACACCAGAGAGAAGTCATCACCAGCCAGGTACTTGTCGAGCTCGTCGTCGTCGATGCACTGGCCGATCGATAGCCCGTCTTCTCCCCCGGCAGGGACAGTTGTCTCCGTCGTAACGACGGCCGCGGAATCGTCGGCGGTGTTGAGGTCGGCCAACCCATCGACGATCGAGCCGACCACAACGGCGGTAGCGGAGATACCCGCAACCAGAACGACGGAGCCGCCGATGAAGACGAGAACGAACAACAGCCACGTCGGGAAGCGGGACGATCGACCTCTTCGCGAGAGCTCCGCAGAGGCTGTGGCGGCCGCCGCCGGCGTCTGAATGTCGCTGCGCCGTGGGTCAATCTGCTCCGTGCCAGGGACCGTGTCTCCGTGGGCTGGATGGCCACACCGCGGGCAGGCTGTGGTGGACGCAGCAAATTCTTGGCCACACTCCGTGCAGTTGATCAGTGACACTCAGAACCTCCCGGACACCTCGGCCACCCTAGCGATGACGTCGAACCCTCATCGACATCCCCATGATCTGCCCGGGCGCGGTCCATCCGTCGACGTCCTTCGCACCGACAGCCACGGCCTGTCCACTGAGCCCCCGAACCCCATCGACAGCGATGCTATGCATCCGTTTCTCCGCGAGGCACCAACGTCCGTTGGCAGATTCCGGATATCACTGTGCTGATCTGTGCCCATCCTTCATCGGTATTGACGACCACACCGCTGAAGTCGTCCTGGAGGCGGCTCAGGACGATGAAGTAGTGGATGGCACCCACGATCAGAAGGACTGTGCCGACCAGATCGGCATCCGTAGCGTCTTCATCTCCCGGGAAGTGAGACATCAGTTCCTCGAACCACTCTCCCCGTGCCTGTCGAAGAATGTCGGTCAGTTCGTTCTGCTCGATCTGCTCCCAGGCGAGAATCTCCTTCGTGACCGGGCGACGGCGCAGCGCCTCGGCATAGCGGCCCAGGCCAATCGCCCATCGGTCGGCGAGCGGAAGCCCCATCAGCTCCGAAGGGTCCTCTCCGAGGACTTCGGTGATGCTGGGCCAGAAGTCGCCGCTCTGCCCGAAAGCGTGGAGGAGGTCGGTCATGCCGCCGAAGTAACGGTAGATCAGGACTTTGTCGACCCCCGCTTCATGAGCGACCGCGTTGACACCGAGTGCACCGAACCCTTCACGAGCAAGGATCGTGCCCACGGCGTCGAGGAGCCGCGCCTTGGTCGCAGCTTTGTCGCGCACAACCGCGGTCGTACCGGGCACCGTTGTCAGCCTTCCTTGGGGTTGGACCGGAACCATGCAACCGTGTCACCGATCGCCTCGGGGAGTGGTGTGGCGCTTCCGCCGAAGGCAGCTTCGAAGCGGCTGTCGTCGACGACGAACGGCTCCTCGAACTCGTAGAGCATCTCCTTGAGTTCGCGAACGTTGCCGTTGAAGAGGCCAACGGCGCTCACCATGATCCGGGGCATCGTCTGAATGCCGGGCTCTGTCCCCGCAGCCGCATACACCATCTCAACGAACTGCCGGGTGGTGACCGCAGGGGCGTTGGGCAGGTGCCATGCCTTGCCGTCGGCCTCGTCGCTCTCGCCGAGAACGATGAGGCTTCTGGCGATATCGGGGAGGTAGCTGTAGCTGTGGGGCTGATCCGGGTCCCCCATCACCTGCGCCTTCTTCCCTGCGAGGGCCGGATAGAACACGCGCTCCCCCATGGCGCTGAGGAGGCCGCGGGGTCCGAAGTAGTCGGAGGGCCGACCAGCCGCGACACGCACCTTGCCCTCTTCGGAAGCGGCCATCAGATCCTTGGCCATCTGTGCCCTCACAGATCCCTTCCGTGTCGTTGCGGCGTGAGGAAGGTCTTCGGTGAGCGGTTCGCCGTCCGTTGGTCCATACATGTAGAGATTGTCGACTACGACCAACTTGGCTCCTGCCGATGCGGCACCCTCGATCACCGCAGCCTGCAACGGTGGGAAAAGTTCGGGCCATTTCGTGTACGGAGGATTGAGACTGAAGTAGACGACATCGGCATCGGCGCTTGCCACCGTGGCGAACTCCTCGCTGCTTGCGTCGCCGCCGACGACTTCGACGCCATCGGGAACGTCGGCTGCGCCACTCCGATTCACCGCCCGAACACGCTTTCCCCCGGCATTGAGCTCTTCGATCAAGGCCATGCCGATGGCACCGGTTCCGAATACGACATGAAGGTTGTCGGTCGTTGTCATGAATCCTCCCCGGATCTCATCGTGACCTATGTCACTGCATGGTGACATAGTACGACACTGCTCGGTGGCCCGTCAACTGATCTGATCCGAGTCGCGCCGTCGGCGCCTCAGCACCGCCCCCGATTCGCCATCCCATCGGGGAGGGTTCGGGCTGCCCGCTCAACCGATCTTCCTATCATCGTGGCGTGGACCAACCCGACGCGACGTACCCCGACAGACGTTGGATCATGCCGTTGGCTGCCACCATCATGGTCGGCTTTGGTGTGATCCTCTATGGCTTCTCCGTCTATGCCACCGATCAGGCGGCGGGCGCCGACTTCTCCAAGACGGTCCTCTCTCTGGCGTACGGCGGCTCGGTGTTCGTCGGAGGTCTCCTCGCTCTCCCCGTCGGTCGCTATGCCGACAAGCACGGGGTGAGAGCCATCGTGGGAGCGGGCGCGATACTCGGTGCGCTGGGCCTCGCCGCGTTCTCGATGTCGCACGAGTCGTGGCAGGTCGTCGCCGCCTGGTGGCTGCTGATCGGGCCGGCCCAGGCGATGATTTACTACGAACCGGCGTACGTAGCTATCGGTCAGTGGTCCTCAACACGCGACCGAGCCCGGACACTGGCGACCATCACGCTCGTCGGCGGTCTAGCGGGAATCGCGTTCATACCGCTCGCCGCTCGTCTGGTCACTCTCCTTGGGTGGCGCCCGGCCGTCCTGGCCCTGGCGGTCTTGCTGTTCACGGTGGGCGGAGCTACCTCTGTGTTCGCACTGCCTCGACATCGCGACAACCGCGATGGAGCCGAGACGAAGCCGGGAGCCGGCATCTCGATCCCGGGCCTCTTCAGGGACCGCAGGTTCGTGCTCTACACCCTGGCGTTGACGCTCGTTCTCATGGCAACTCAGGGCATCATCGCCCATCGCGTGGCTCGATTCGAGGAGGTTGGGTTCTCCCTGGCGACGGTCGCGATGTGGGCGGCAATCGCATCGGCTCTGAGCCTGCCCGGTCGCTGGATTGCACCGATGCTCGCCGATCGATTCGGAGCGACCCGGGTTCAAGCGTCTATCGCCCTGATCGTGGCGGCCAGCGTCACCTTGATGGTGGATGGCACGGCGTGGTGGCAGATGATCGGCCACTTCTTCCTGTTCGGTCTGGCGTTCGGGGCACTACTGCCCCTGCGTGCCATGGTCATGGGTGACTGGTTCTCGGGACCGTCCTACGGGAGAGTCATGGGCACCCAATGGACCGCGGTTGTTCTCATCGCTGCCACAGGACCCGTTCTCGTTGGCGTGTTGCGTGACGTCACCGGTGGCTACCGGGCATCAACGGTGATCCTGACCACTCTCTACGTGGCAGCAGCAGCGGCGATCTTCCTCAGCGGTAGAGAGAGCGCGGAGTCAACCAGGTCGTAATGCAGCGTCGCCCGTTGAGCCACAACCGGCGACCGACCCCGGATTCATGACTGGAGGCTGGCGACCGGCGGCTCGCTGCTCAAGCCCTTCCGGATTTCATCCACACGGGTGGGTCGGACGTGTAGCCTCGGCGCAGGAGCTCTCCCATGACCGCCGAGTTCCGCCGGATCGTCACCTCGTCGAATCTCGGTGCGGAACCGTTGTGCGGTCGTTGAACACCTGACGACATGAACGTCCGGTCGTACTCTCCGATCAGCTCCTCGTCCGTCAAGATAGGAGCGGGCAATTCCTGAACGCTGCGGGATCCCATAGACCCTCCGTTGCTCGGCGTACGCTCTGAATCGGCACAGACGGAGAGGAGCTTAAGCCGATGTCCCCCGACTGTCAGGCATCCAACGACCACCGGGCTTCGCCCATCCGCTGATCCGGGTGTCTCTCGATGATCGATCTGAATTGGATGATCAGGAAGTGGCCTGCCGGGGTTGTCCGGTGCCCTGCTTCCGGTTCGATAAGAGGTACTGAACCGTGGCAACGACCACGTAAGAGGTGACGACGGCAACGGCCACCGGAGCCACCGTCGTCGCTCCGAGACCAACCGTGATGGCGGAGATGAGCGTCAAGCTCATCGGTGAACGAAGAGAACCCCCGGGGACTGCCGCCAACATCACAGACACCGCCAATGCGTACGGTACGCCGGGAAACATGAGGTGAACGATCGTCCCGGCCGTCCCACCGAGGAACATCATCGGGAAGACGTTGCCTCCGATGAACCCCACCGACAGGCTGATCGCCAGAGCCACCATCTTGCCGACAAGGACAACGAGCAGCAGGCCGACTCCGAGCGTTGCCGAGTCGGTGATGACGCTCGAGAGTTGCGAGTTCCCGGAACCCAGCGTGAGCGGAAGGGCGACTGCGATGAGGCCTACGGCGGCACCGCCAACACCGGCGAACACATACCGATTGGGGACACGTTTCGAAACCCAACTCACAAGGCTCTGAATCGCGACGAATGCGAACAGCACGCCGGCAGCAGCGACGCCAAGACCCGCGGCAACGACCATATGCCCGAGTTCGAAGTCGTACGGCGGCAAGCGGAAACTGCCGAGGAATGTTCTGCCGATGACGAGGTAGAAGAAGGCGAATCCGACCGTGGACGCGATGAGTTGCGGGATGATCGCCGCCACGTATCCCTCACGGGGTGTCGGTGCGATCTCGGAGACCATGAACGCGCCGAAGACCGGTGCTGTGAACGCTCCCCCAAGTCCACCGGCCATCCCGGTGAGGGTGTAGGCGCGGTTCGTCTTGCCCTCGGCCCAACGGCGCTCGGCGATCCAGGATCCGAGGGCTCCCCCCATCATGACGAGAGCAAACGATGGCCCCAGGCTCGCGCCGGTGACGACGGAGATGGCAGAGAGAACGACCCAGCCGGGCACCTTCTTGTGGTCGGCCCTCGCCGAGGAGATGGCTTCGATAGCACCGGGGACATGATCCTCGACATTCCACCACTCGCGTATGGCAACAACGGCGAGGGCACCGAATGCGACAAGCGGAATCCACCACCATTCGCCGGACCACGCCGTCGTGCCGGCGCTTCCGAACAACAGGTCGATACCGGTGTTCGTAATAGCGAGATAGGTGAGGCCGAGGACTCCTCCCCCCAGGCCGATAGCGAAGGCAAATCCCAGAAGGCGGCGGTACCACGGCAGATCGAGGGGCAGCATGCTGGCAGCCTAACGACCGACTCGGCGAGCACAGGGCCACGGAGGTGACCGTGTCGCGACTCGTATCCGCTGAGTTCCACTCCGCCGGAGACTCGAAACTTCGCTGCGTCAGCGGAGCGTTATGTCACCGGACATCGTCCTGAGTTGCATCGTCGCGCTGATCGAGAGCTCTCCGTTCTCGGACGAAGGGGAAGTGAGATTCCTGAATTGCCCCGACCGGGTCTTGATGTCTGCCTCGATCGACATCCCCGAGACGAGGCCGATGTCGAAATCGCCGAATGCCGCTGCCGCTTCGAGCATCACGCCGGAGAACTGCCGGATCGTGACGTCACCGCTCGCAGTCTTGACGCTGATCGACCCGTGAGCGTCTCCGATTCGGATGTCACCGGATGCAGTCTTGATCGAGCCATCGCCGTCAAATTCATCGATCCGTACGTCTCCGGATGACGTCGAGATTCGGATCCCGCCGGCAACGTCGCCGATGGTGATGTCGCCGCTTGCAGCCTTGATCGTGCCCCGGCCACTCAGTGATGCCAGGTGGACATCACCGGACGACACATCGATCTCCACATCCGAGATCGGGACCGAGAATCGGAGATCTCCCGATGCCGTCCTGGCGGTGACCGCTGTTGCTGCGGGGATGGTCAGATGAACGGACACTCCGCGCCCGAGCCATCGATGCCCACTCTTGCGAGAACGGATCGTCACGACGTCCCCGGCGTGGATGATCTCGACGAGATCCCGATCTCGCTCTGCCCCTTCGATCTCAACCTTGATCAACCCGGCAGACCCCTCGGATACGGTGATGTCGGTGGAGAACACGGCGATCACGATCTCCGGTCGGTTCCCGACTGCGAATTCGCGCACGGTGTCGCTCATGTTTCGATCCTCCCGGTGTAGCGGCGTCCCTTGCCGCGTTCTCTCGCCTTGGTGGTGAGCGTCTTGACGACGAAGGCGTTCATCGAGTCTCCAGACTCGTCCGCCGCGTCCTCGAGCACGCCTTTGAGTTTCTCAGACAAGCGGAGCGTGATCCTCGCCTCGAGATCGTCCGTATCGATCACGACTGAGGTCTCCGCATCTCTAACCGCGAGCACCGGCACACCCTCGCGCAGTTCGACGCCGACACTTCTGCCGGGAAGCTGCGCCTCGGCTTCGGCGGCTGCCTGTTCGGCCAGGCGCATGACGCCACGCTCGATCGCCGGTTCCAGACCAGCCAGGATCGCTTCTGCGGCGTCTGCAACCGCAGAATCCTCCCCGGCAAGTCTCAGCTGGGCATTCAATGCTCGCTCGATCTCGGTCGTAATGATGCTTGCGTCCACGTTTGGCTCCCTTTCAGTGTCCGTCGACGCGGCCGATGAGCCGCAGATGTGATCGGCGGTCGACGTCAATATCTCGTCCAAGCGATGTCTCTCGCATGACCTTGACGGCCTCTGGACTGTTGTACCACAACATCGGTGCTCCTCTCAATGTCTTTCTGTCATCGTAGTGACATTGCTATGATGTCATAATACTGTCGCCCTGTCAACTCCTTTCTTCCGCGACTTCGAGCACCGGCTATCATGGAGTCACCACTCCGGGGAGTTCGGGTACGCCGAACTGAGAGGGCGGCCGGTGCAGCATCGCTGCGAATGCCTCTGACCCGCGGAACCTGATCTGGATCATGCCAGCGGAGGAAGCTCGTGGAACAGCCCACTAACCAGGTGATCATCCTCTCGGGAGGAGAGCCGCTCGCAACCGATCGCGAGATCCTCCTCCCCGACGACGCCTACGTCATTGCAGCCGACAGCGGTCTGCACCACGCTGCGGACCTCGACATCGGCGTCAACCTGGTCATCGGCGACATGGACTCGGTCGACCCGACAGTGCTCGCCACGGCGGTCGACCGTGGATCACGAGCGGAGATCCACCCGGCGAACAAGGACCGCACGGATCTCGAACTCGCGATCGACGCCGCCCTCGACACCGGCGCACGGAAACTCTTTATCGTCGGAGCTCACACCGGACGCCTCGACCATCTCCTCGGCGCCATGGGTCTGTTCGGAGCCACCGCTCCACGAGTCGATGAGATCGTGTGGACCGACGGACTGACGGAGATCTTCGGCTGTGTGCCCGGACACCCAACGATCGTCAACGGTCGGGTCGGCGACGGACTCTCGCTCGTTCCCGCCTCAGACGACGTATCGGGAGTCAACACCGAGGGCCTGCGATGGAAGCTCCTCGACGAGGCGCTACCTGCCGGGTCGACCCGGGGCATCAGCAATGTGATCGAGACAACGCCGGCAACCGTTTCGGTCGAGTCGGGAACACTCTTGATCGTGCACGAACGGAGTCGAGCATGAAACGCATCCTGGGCGGACTCACGATCGCAGTGATCGTCCTTGCCATGGCGGGGTGCAGCACCGACGACGCGGAGACCGACGAGATCGTGCTGATGACACACGGATCCTTCGCAGTCTCCGACGGAGTTCTCGAAGCCTTCACCGACGTGACCGGTATCACCGTGAAGGTGCTTCAGTCCGCCGACGCGGGTGCCATGGTGAGCCAGGCCATCCTCACGAAGGACAACCCCGTCGCCGACGTCCTCTACGGGATCGACAACACGTTCCTCTCCCGGGCGATCGATGAAGACCTGTTCATCCCACACCAGGCCGCGGCGATCGACACTGTTGCGAGAGGGCTGAGGGTGCCGGGCGATCAGGTGACGCCGATCGACTTCGGCGATGTCTGTCTCAACCTCGATCCAAGTGGCCTCGAGGATCTCGGTCTTGGAACACCAGATCAACTTATCGATCTGGCAGATGCCGCGTACCGGGGCACACTCGTCGTCGAGGATCCGACGACCTCGTCGCCGGGGCTGTCGTTCCTCCTCGCCACGATCGCCACGTTCGGAGAAGACGGCGCCTACCCGTGGCAGGCGTACTGGCGAGATCTCGTCGCGAACGAGGTCCGGATCGTCCCGGGTTGGGATCAGGCCTATTACGGGGAGTTCTCGGGAGGCTCGGGTGAAGGCGATCGTCCGATCGTCGTCTCATACGCCACGTCTCCGGTCGCCGAGGTCTACTTCGGCGACCTCGACTCCGCACCCACCACCATCGTCGAGGATGGCTGCTTCCGCCAGGTCGAGTACGCCGGAATCCTCAATGGGACGAAGGCGGAGAAGGCTGCGGGGCAACTCGTGGACTTCCTCCTCGAGCGCACGTTCCAGGAGGACGTCCCGTTGAGTATGTTCGTGTTCCCTGCGAACAGCGACACTCCCCTCCCGGACGTCTTCGTCGATCACGCCGTCATCCCGACGGATTCGAGGGTGATGGACCCGGCATGGATCGATGAAAACCGGGAGCGCTGGTTCGCCGAATGGGCCACCGTGGTCCGATGAGGACGAAACCATGGGTCCTGCTGCTTGCCGTGGTCCCCGCACTGTTCCTCGCCTACTTCTTCGTCTACCCGCTGATAACGATCCTGTACACCGGCCTCGTCCCCGATGGCCGATTCGCCACGTCGGCGTTCGTTGAGATCGTTACGGACCCGACCATGCGATCTGTCGCGTGGTTCACACTCTGGCAGGCGTTCTTGTCGACGGTGTTCACCGTCGCCCTTGGCCTCCCCGCCGCCTACGTCTTCGCCCGCTATCGGTTCCCCGGCCGGTCGCTTTTCCGATCCTTGACGCTGATTCCGTTCGTTCTACCGACACTCGTCGTCGGCGTCACCTTCCTCGCTGTTCTCGGCCCGGGGAGCCCGTTCGGCATCGATCTTCGGGGCACGATCTGGGCGATTCTCATCGCTCACGTCTTCTACAACCTCGCCATCGTGATCCGCGGTGTTGGCGTTCTCTGGGAACAGATCGATCCCCATATCGAAGACGCGGCCCGGTCGCTGGGCGCAGGCCGATGGCGTGTCTTTCGCGAAGTCACTCTCCCCTTGTTGAAGCCCGCAATTCTGTCGAGCTCCGCCCTGGTGTTCCTGTTCTCGTTCACGTCGTTCGGCGTAATCCTCATCCTCGGAGATCTCCACCATTCAACACTCGAGGTCGAGATCTGGCGCCAGGCGACCGCGTTCCTGCGTCTCGACCTCGCTTCGGCACTCGCCGTTCTTCAACTCGTCGGTGTCACCGCGATACTCTTGGTCTACGGCAAAGCCAGCAAACGAACCGCAGGCGAACTCCCCCTCCGCCCATCCTTCGAGGTCGCCCGGCGCCCACGAACCGCCGGCGAGCGTGCATTCATTGCGGCGACGCTCGGAATGCTCGGTCTCATCGTCATCACCCCCATCGGCGTGCTGATCGTCCGATCGTTGAACACGCCGAGCGGCCTGTCGCTGACCCACTATGTGAACCTCTTCAATCCACCGCGCTCCTCCGCTATCTTCGTATCACCGGTCGATGCCATCGGGAACTCGCTCCGCTTCGCAATCCCTGCGGTCGTGATCGCCGCCGGGATCGGCCTCATGGCCGGCGTGGTCATCGTGTCGGCCAAGGGTCGTAGCGGCCGGATCTTCGACACAATGCTCATGCTTCCACTCGGCACGTCGGCGGTGACGATCGGCTTCGGGTTCCTCGTCGCTCTCGATCAACCGGTCGACCTTCGGGCTTCCGCCATGCTGATACCCATCGCCCATGCGCTGGTCGCGATCCCGTTCGTCATCCGCAGCACGGTTCCTGTGATGGAGTCCGTACAACGGCGTCTCCGAGAGGCGGCGGCCGTTCTCGGGGCGTCCCCTCGTCAGGCGTGGCGCGAGGTCGACTTCCCACTCGTTTCACGTGCTCTGGCCGTCGGAGCCTTGTTCGCCTTCGCCATCTCGATCGGTGAGTTCGGTGCGACGTCCTTCATCGCCCGACCCTCGAGTTCGACGATCCCCGTTGCGATCTTCCGACTGCTCGGCCGCCCCGGAACCTTCGGAGAGGCTATGGCGATGGCGGTCATCCTCATGGTGATCACCGGGATTGCCGCGATGGGGATCGAGTCGATGCGCGGAACCCGATCGGGCGGTGTGTGATGCTCCAGGTCTCCCGGGTCACGATTCGATTCGACGACACACCGGCTCTCGACGGCGCGAGCCTCACGGTTGCGGATCAGTCGATCCACGCCTTGATGGGACCGTCCGGATCGGGAAAGTCCACGATGCTTCGTGCGATCGCGGGACTTGAAGATCCCGATGCCGGAGAGATCGCGTGGGACGGCCGGTCCGTCCTAGGCGTGCCCGTCCACAAACGGGGCTTCGGGTTGATGTTCCAGGATTACGCCCTATTCCCCCATCGGAACGTTGCAGGGAACGTTGCGTTCGGCCTCCGGATGCAACGGGAAGATTCGGCGACAATCCGCAGACGGGTCAATGAGGTTCTCGAACTCGTCGGCCTCCCCGGGTATGGGGATCGCAGCGTCGGAACGCTCTCGGGAGGCGAACGCCAACGGGTCGCCCTGGCCCGAACGCTGGCACCACATCCTCGCCTCGTCCTTCTCGACGAACCTCTCGGGGCTCTCGATCGCTCCTTGCGTGAACATCTCCTCGTCGAGATGCGGTCGATCTTCAACCAGGTCGACGCAACGGTTCTGTATGTGACCCACGACCGCGAGGAAGCCTTCACCATCGCCGATCGTGTGGCGATCATCCGTGACGGAAGGATCGTCGCCGACGACACACCGGAGGATCTCTGGCGCCGACCACCGGATGGTTGGACCGCGCGGTTCATCGGTCTCGAGAATCTTTGCACAGCCTCCAGGCTCACCGAACTGGGTGTTCAACCTCCCAGAGGCACGGCAACCACGGGGGTGATCCCACCGGAAGCGATCACTCTCTCGCCCACCGGTTCACACACTGCAACGGTCACCGGATCTCACTTTCGCGGTGGCGCGTATCGGGTCGAACTCGGTCTCGGTGAGGGTTCCACTCTCGTCACCTGGTCACCAACAGGTCTTGAACCCGATGCGGTCGCCCGTTTCGACATCGACACAGCCCGGATCAGTTGGTTCGAGGACTGACCCGGCTTCTTGGATTTGGGCAGGGTTTGGCGTAGGGCGGGTGGGGCCGCAGTACGTAGTACGAATGCCGTAGTACGTACCACGAAGATGCGCGAATAGGTCGTCTCGAGGTCACGCCCCCTTCCTGTCCCCCGGTCGTAACCGACCCGCTCAAATCCGAAGGGCCCCATATCCCCCCTGACCCGGGGTCGTACTACGTCATACGTACGTCCGACGTACTACCGCCTGCTATCCCCCACGTCTAGCCCCCCACTCACTTCCGGAATTCCCAATCACTCCACGAGGTCGTTTGTCGATACGACCCGACCGAAGTCGGCGTCGAGGGTCAGCGCCGTGTATCGAGAGATCTCACGTGCCCGGTAAACGTGGCGGTTGGGCCCGACGATGTCGAAGGTATGCGTGGCGTCGAGCACGAACATCAGATCGAATCCGAGATCGCTGCCGACCCGCGCCGTCGTCTCACAGCACATGTTCGTCTGAATTCCGCAGACCGCGATGCCGGTAATCCCGTTCTCCTTCAACCATGCACCGAGATCAGGCGAGCCGTGGAACGATGAGTGAACGGACTTCGTGACGAGAAGATCGGGCTTCCCCTTGATTACGTCCTTGAACTCGTTGCCCTTCGTACCCGGAGCAAGCGGTGATCCGATGCTTGCCGAGTCGTGACGTACGAAGACGATGGGCCACCCGTGATCGCGCCAGGCAGTGATCAACCTGCCGATGTTCCTCTCACAATCTGGATTGTTCCGGTCGCCCCAACGCTTGTCATCGAACCCCTTCTGGACGTCGACGACTACGAGCGCAGTGCTGTCCTTCCAGTCCTTCACGAGAAGAGCCTCGGCCCGAGCTTCGCGAACTCGTCGCGGGAGGAGAACGGCACGATATAGCCGTCTTCGATACGCACGTCGTCGATGTGCCCGGCAACGTCTTCAACCGTGAGCGGCCCCTCGCGAACAGGATGCTTGAAGTAGCCCTCACAGAGCCCTGTGAAGACGCGGCTCACCGATCCTCCACCGACCGACCAGAGTTCTCCCGTTCGTTGATTCTCCTCGGACGCCAGATACGCAACCGCCGGAGCAACCGACTCCGGATCGAACTTGTCGGCCATCTCTCCGAGGATCTCTTCGGTCATTCTCGTCTGTGCGATCGGGGCGACCGCATTCACGAGGACGTTGTACTTGGCTCCCTCGAGTTTCAGGGCGTTCATGAGGCCGACAAGGCCTGCTTTCGCCGCGGCGTAGTTGGTCTGGCCGAAGTTGCCGAAGATCCCGGAGCCGGACGACGTGAGAATGATGCGACCGTACTGCTGATCCTTCATCACCCGGAACGCCGGCTTGGTCACGTAGAACGCGCCGTCTAGATGGACGGAGAGCACCGACCGCAGATCGTCAACGTCCATGTTGAGGAGCGTTCGGTCACGGAGGATCCCGGCGTTCGAGATCAGAATGTCGACCCGACCGAAGGCATCGACGGCGTGGGCGACGATCGCGGCACCGCCCTCAGGATCGGCGACAGAGCTGTAGTCGGCAACCGCCACACCGCCGGTTTCCGTGATCTCTTCGACAACGGCATCCGCCGCGCCGGTGTCGGATCCATCACCGTGCAATGATCCGCCAAGATCGTTCACGACGACGGACGCGCCCCTCGACGCCAGGAGAAGCGCATAGGCACGGCCGAGGCCCCCGCCTGCCCCGGTGATGACAGCGACCCGGTCCTGGAAGTCGATCATGCTGGCTGCTCCTCGCCGATTGCGTTTCTCGAACGATAGCGACCCACGGAACCGCCATCGACATGGCTCAGGGCACAGCAGTAGCCTCAGCGATGTGCCACGGCGGGACCAACCATCGCGAGTGCGTCCGTTGCTGCCCGACGACGCCGACCGGTTCGACGCGCCCGTTCGACGCGCACCGGATGCCTCCATAGCGGTCGCAGCAGGGGCCGTTGTCCTGGCACTGATGTTCGTGGTCTTCGGAGCGGGTGGAGGTGATGATCTCCCTGAGCCTGATCCGGATCAGGGCCTGGTAGCGGCCGACGCTGCCTACATCGAGGTCACTACTACAACGACGACTCCACCGCGTTTCTCGGACATGATCCCCATTGAGACGGATCGACTGGTCACGATCTCCCGGTCCGGCGACCCTCGAACGGTGCTGTGGCTCCCATCCGAGCGATTCGGCAGGACCTATCGCTTGCAGAATGATCCTCAGTGGGCATCATTCGATGCGACCGGAGACTCGATCGCCTATCTCAACACACAGTCGACGCTGTTCGCGGGGCCGGTTCCCGGTGATGTAGCTCCCCAAGTCGAAGCGATGGTCTCCGGAGCGCGTTTCCATCCCACCGAAACTGCCGAACTCGCCTACACCGCACCGGTTGCTGCTTCGGGATCGACGGGCCTCTATCGCGTGCATGTCGCACCAGGAATTCTCGGTGGTCTCGAACCCATGATGGTTGCGACGCTCTCCGACACGGCACGTCTGTTGACGTGGGGCGACTGGGGCTACGCCGTTTCGATCGACGATCCAGCATCCCCTGCGATCATCATCCTCGATCCCGATGGCCGAGCCGAGCGCATCATGCCGGGAGTGGCGTATTCAGCGGGCGGGGACGCGATCTTCATCGACGCCACGGGTGAGCCATTCACCGGATCCGGACATCTAGAACTCCTCGCCCCGGTCGTCGTGGTTCCGGAGTCGGCCGTCGGGATCTTCGATCGCATGTTCGAGCCGATCTACCTCTTCCCCGGTGCCGACGCTCGCACACTGAACGTGACCATATCTCCCGATGGTCTCCAGATCGCGGACGCGACGTTCACGAATACCGGTGGCACGTCGCTCACGATCCGCGACCGTTCTGTCGATACGCTCCGAACCGTACGGATCGATTCGGTCGCACACCCGATCGGGTTCGTCGCAGGCGGAACCCACCTTGCGATGCAGGACGTGGATTCGGGGGAACTGATCTTCGTCAACTGGCGCACCGGCGCTCACCACCGGCTGTCTGGTCTGACCGGCGATTTCGTCGCTGTCGACCTCTAACGGCGGCATCTACCGCCGGCGTCAGTCGGCCTGGCCCCAGCACCGCAAACGGATGTTCACACCGAGCCCGCTGTGTCCCCGAGAACCTTCGCGGCTCTTGGGATTTGGGCGGGGCTTGGAACGTAGCACGAAGTACGTATGACGTAGTACGACTCGGGGCCTCGTAGATAGGGAGTCAGCTCGGGTTCTACGCGAGCACCGTGAGAGACTCAAAGCGTCGGTCACGAACCTCGAGAAGCGGATCTCTCCTCTCTGTCCCGGGGTCGTACTACGTGATACGTAGGGCGTACTACTGCCTGTTCTCTCCCCGTCTCTAGCCGACCCCGCTCATCTCCGAAGTGTCACTTCTCGATACCAGCAAGACCGCAGCGCGATCGAACTCGACCGCGGTGGCCTTTCTGCCGAGAGTCGACACGTTGGTTCTACATCGACCGTACTTCGTAGACACGAATGGCGGTGATGATCGGGCAGGTCTCTGCGATCGTCGTTGCCTCGTCGAGATCGGCAGCGTTGATGACCACGTAACCGGTGAACGCCTCCAGATCCAGGGCCAGATCCTTTACACCGGTTCGTGTGATCTCCCTTCCGCCTCCCGATGGTCCGCCGCTGTCGACCATCTTGTCTCCGATTGATGCGAACCAACTATTCCAGGCCTCCATGATCTCCGGGGTCGGTGGCACGAACCCGTACGTCAGGAACACGAATCTCTTCATTGTCTCTCCTTCTCGTCCATTGATCCCCAAGCGAACGCGCCGACGCTCCCGTCAGATACACGGAACTCGACCGTGTCGAACCTGCGAATCTCCCCGGGCCTGATCGCCAACGCTATCAGCAACATTGCCGGGTCGCGGCTCAGTCTCTCTTCCCACGAATCTTGGACCGCTTCACGATTACACCCACCACGCCAGCTGGCACGATCATGCCGACGAGGATGAGCACAATCTTCCCCGCCCTCCGCTGCGAGGTGTCGGCGCCTTCGTCGATCTCACGGATGATGATCGAAGAGGCGGTGTCCCCGGCGCTATCCCATGCAGCCAGGAGGCGGTCCGGAGCACGTTCGCCACCCTTCTCGACCAACACGGATACGAAGATCGACGGTACGGCTTCTTGCACCGGATCGACGCCGCTCAGCACTGCATCGGTGAAGGCGTAGCTCTGGTCACCGGGCCGGGCCACGATCAATGCCGCAGCCGTAGCCGTCTGCTCACCGCAACGCGAGTCGCCGCCGGCGTCGGCGCCTGCCACCAAACCAGCCACGAGACAATCGGCAAGCTCGCCTTCGGTGGCCTCAAAGGCAGCGATCACCGCATCAACCACGCCATCGGAGACGAGGGTGTTGCCTTGGACCGAGACCGTGCCGTTCGCGGTGCGACGATCGAGCGCCACGTCAAGAATATCGGCACCCGTCCAACCGGCCCCGCCGCCGTCAAGGACCACAACACCAAACTGCCGATCGTCGGGCGCATCATCGGCGGCGAGAACCACCTCGATCGCCTCCGAAGCGGTGGCACCACCTACAAGAGCATCAACGAAGCGCTCGCCCGAAGGTGCCGAGATGCCGGCCTGAGACGCTGCAGCCCCCACGCCGGGCACCAGGACCGGAACCACAGTCACCTCGAACCCGACACAACTGGCAACCGCCACTCCGACTTCTCCGGTCTCGGGATCCACTGCGGCCACCGACCATGTGGCTCCAGCCGACTGCACCCCGATGCCGAGGACGGCCAACGCCACACCAATCGTGACGATTGCCCTCCGAACCACGTTCCGCATCTCCGATCTCAGTGCCGACGAGCAACAATAGGCCACGGCGAATCCGCTGCGGCCATCCCGGGCTGCCAGCGCGTGTGGGCCGGTGATCACGCGTTTCTTCACCGACGTTCCTGTGCGGGTACCGTTCTGGTGTGAAGTGGTTCAGCGAGATGTACTTCCGGCTCACCGGTTGGACCATCGAGGGAAGTGTCCCGGACGAGACGACACTCGTCATCGTCGGCTATCCCCACACGTCCAACTGGGATTTCTTCGTCTACCTCGCGATCGTTGGCCACTTCGGACTCGACGTGAAGTTCCTCGCGAAGGAAGCCCTGTTCGTTGGCCCCTTCGGCTGGTTACTGCGCAAGTGGGGAGCCATCCCTGTCCCGGCCAACGCGAGTTCGATTGTCACGACGAGCGTCAAGGAGTTCGACCGGAGAGACTCGCTCATTCTCGCCCTCGCACCCGAGGGGACACGGGCCGGCGGATCCGCATGGAGGTCGGGTTTCTGGCGTATCGCCGATGCCGCCGGCGTTCCTGTACTGATGGCCTTCGTCGACGGCGACTCGAAACGCATGGGGCTTGGCCCGGCCCTCACCGTCGATGGAGATGCCGAGGGTTGGATGGAGCAGGCACAGATCTTCTCCGAGGACAAGGCCGGTCTCAAACCCCAGAACCGTGGACCCCTCGAACTCGGCCGCTGACCACGTGTCACGAGAACGGCCGTCTTCCCGGTCACACTTCTAGTCGGTGACGTCTCTTCTCAAGAACGTGGCGTACATCACACCCAGTCCCAGGATCGCGTAACCGAGGGCAAGAACGATCGACTTCTCGAATGAGACCAGATCTGTTCCGCCCGCCGAGAACGCTGCGATGACGCCGGCCGGGAGCCACTCTCCTGCGCTATCCCAGATGAGGCCGAGCAGGTTTTCGATGATGAGGAGATAGGCAACTCCGGCAGTGATCGAGATCGCTGCCGATCGGGTGACCATTGCCAGTACAGCACCGACGAACCCATAGAGAACGGTCGCGATGGCAGTCGTTCCGAGGGTTCCGAGCGAACTGCTAACCGTCCAAGTGCTCGTTGAGATGTCCTGCCCGGGGGCCAGAATCACCGCTAGGAGAACTGCGACAACACCTGCGGCGACCACTCCAATGACGACATAACTTGCCACGGCCAAGAGTTTCCCGGTCAGCAAGATGGCTCGTCTCGGCTGACCCACCAGCAGATTGCGAATCGTGCCCAACTCGAAGTCCCTGGCCACGCTCAGAGCGAAGAGAGCGATCGCCACGACTCCGATCAGGTTGGCTGCGGTGCTCAGGCCGGCGACGGCGCCATCGTCGGCAGCCAGATCTGCGGCTCCTCCGATCGGCCCACCGTGTTCACCACCTCCAGGGCCCACGCCATCGGCGCCAAGGAAGAGCATGAGGCTGATCAGAACGACGAACCCGACCATCACCAAGATGCCGACACGGGCTGTCTTGTGGAACCTGATCCACTCCGACGTGTACGAGCGGATCACAGGCCCATCTCCCGATTGGTGAGGCGGAGGAAAACGGCTTCGAGGTCTTCGTCGCGAATCCTCAATTCGGCCAGGATGATCCCTCCGTCGAAGGCGAGTCGGTTCAACTGCGCAGGCGCGTCGACCGCACCTGCGACGTGAATCGCTCCCTCATCGACCGTGAGCGCATAACCCGC
>JAMBLK010000184.1 GCA_023336855.1 Actinomycetes bacterium | reverse complement strand
GAACGGGACGAATCGATCTCCATCGGGGTCATACGTCTCGAGCACGGACCGGGCGGTCTCGGGGATAGGAGCCAGTCTCTTGCGGATCGGCTTTGGGAGGGATCTCATCATCGCGACGACGAGTTCCTCCCGGAGTCCCGGAACGTGCCCATCGAAGATGTCAGGATCGATCCTGGAGAGCCCGCCGATCGGAATGTCGATCGTCACTCCATCGCTGTCGCTCGCCGGGTCGAACTCGTACGCGACCGGCATCGTCACGTCTCCGTACTGCCAGATCTCCGGGAACGCCTCTTCCTCCGGTGTCTCGACGTCCGGATCGAGGAGATCGTCGATCGAGAGATCGAGCAGGGAGGGATTGTCGACACGTTCTTCCTTCCACCACCGATCGAAATGCCGGACCGAGACGATGTCATCCGGGATGCGCTCATCGAAGAAGTCGACGACCGTCTCGTCGTCGACGAACAGGTCGGCCCGCCGATACTTCGCTTCGAGGGCGAGCACCTCATCGATGATGATCGAGTTGTGTTCGGCAAAGGGGTGGTGCGTCTCCCACTCCCCCGCGACGAGCGCGTGCCGGATGAAGAGTTCGCGCGCAGCTTCTGCATCCACCCTGCTGTAGAGGGCAGGGCGCTCTGCCTGGAGTGGAAGCCCGTAGAGAGTCACGGTCTCGTTCGCGAAGGCGGCTCCCCGGTCTGCATCCCACCACGGATCCGCGTACGAACGCGTGACCAGGTGGGCTGCGGCTTGTTCGATCCACTCGGGTTGCACAGCGACGACCCCGCGTGCCCAGAGACGGGCCGTCTCGACCAACTCGGCGGCCATTACCCACTCGGGAGAACCCTTGAACAGGGTCGACCCCGGGTTGATCGAGAACCTGCTGCCACGGGCTCCCCGATACTCGTGTGACCCGGGATCCTTCCTGCCGACGTTGGAGAGCAGCCCTGTGAGCACGGTCCTGTGAACGTTCTCGCGCTCCGCACGTTTCCGATTCGTCGTGAAACCGAGCTCGCGTGTGACATCTCGCAACTGGGCATGCAGATCTTGCCACTCACGGACCCTGCGATAGTTCAGGTACTCGTTCCGACACATCCGTCGAAACTGATTGGATGTTCGCGCCTTGCGCTCATCGCCGAGGTACGCCCACAGATTGAGCAGGCTGTAGAGGTCGGACTCTTCGTCGCGGAATCGAGCGTGGAGTTGATCCGCCTGCGCCTGCTTCTCGACGGGCCGCTCTCTCGGGTCCTGGATGGTGAGCGCCGTCGTGATGACGAGCACCTCGCGAAGACAGGCTGTTCGGTTTGCTTCGATGACCATGCGTGCGAGACGGAGATCGATGGGGAGATCTGCGAGCTGTCGGCCGAGTCCGGTGAGCCGTGGTCTGCCGTCTTTGAGCGTCCCATCGATCGCCCCCAACTCGATGAGGCGGGCGATACCGTCACGAATCGATCTGTCATCCGGCGGGTCGAGGAACGGAAAGGTCTCGGTGTTTCCGAGATCCCGGGCCGCCATTTGGAGGATCACCGAGGCAAGGTTGGTCCGCTGAATCTCTGGTTCGGTGAACTCGGGCCGGGCATCGAAGCCGTCCTCTTCGTAGAGGCGAATGCAGACGCCGGGGCCCAGGCGTCCGCACCGACCCGCGCGTTGATTCGCGGATGCCTGGGAGATCGGTTCGATCGGAAGGCGCT
>JAMBLK010000183.1 GCA_023336855.1 Actinomycetes bacterium | reverse complement strand
TGTCGATCAGTCGGGCGGAGCTCGGAATCGTGCTCGGTCTCGTGAACGTGGCATCGGCTGTGCTGTCTCCGATCGCAGGCCGGGTCACCGACCGGATCGGTGGTAAGAAGTCGCTTGTCGCCCTGTTCGTAACTGCAGGTGTGACGTTCCTGATCCTCGGCACCGCCGTCGCCTACGCCATGCTGCTCGTCGGAGCTCTCGCAGGTGCGATCTCGCAGGCCACGGCGAACCCGGCAACGAACAAGCTGATCGCTGAAGACGTGCCCGCCGGCAAGCGGGGTGTGATCACCGGCGTGAAGCAATCGGGAGTCCAGGCCGGGATCTTCCTCGGCGGGTTGACGGTGCCGACACTGGCGATCACCCTCGGATGGAGGGGTGCCTACCTGATCGTCGCTGTGGTCCCGTTGGTGTTCGCCGCGATAGCGGCCTGGGTAGTCCCTGCTGCGCCGAAGGCGAACGCCGAGCACCGAACACGGAGCCGCGGTCCGCTGCCGAGTGCGATCTGGTGGCTCGCCGGCTTCGGATTCCTGATGGGGTTCTCCGGCGCCGTCACATTCCTCGTTCCACTCTTCGCTGAAGAGGTACTGGGCCTCTCCCCGGTCGTGGGAGGGGTCGCTGCCGCCGTGATCGCGTTCGTGGCGGTACCTGGAAGGATCCTGTGGAGCCGCTACGCCGAACGATCGGGAGCGTTCCGCGGGTCGCTGGGGACGATGGCGGTTCTGTCAATCGCTGCTGCCGGCCTCTTCTACCTCTCCGGGACAGCCGCGGCATGGTTGCTCTGGCCCGCCGCCGTGTTGATCGCTATTGGGTCGAGCTCATGGAACTCGGTGGGGATGGTCGCGGTGATGGTGGAAGCCGGTGTTGCTTCGACCGGCCGTGCATCCGGGGTTGTGCTGTTCGGATTCCTCACCGGTCTGGGGATCGGTCCACCGATCTTCGGTGCGATCATCGACGGAACCGGCTCGTACGACGTGATGTGGCTGCTCTCCGCCCTCGCAGCTGCGGGATCAGCCGCTGTGATCGTGGCGTGGCACCGCTCAGTTCGCGAATCTGTCACACCCTCCTGATATATCTGTGGCCATGGCAAGTGGATATACTGTTGGTATGGTGAAACGACTCGTCGACATTGACGACGATGCCCTCGACCGTGCCCGCCGGGTACTCGGAACCGGGACGATGAAGGAAACCGTCAACAAAGCCCTCCAGGAGGTGATCGACCTCGACCGGCGTCGCCGTTTCCTCGATCGAGTCATCGCGTCCGACGGACTCGATCTGGATGATGACGAGGTTATGAGTGATGCCTGGCGCTGACCCCGGCCGCTATCTCGTCGACAAGAGCGCCTTGGCACGAGCTGGCGATCCGTTCGTCGGAGAACGACTGCGTCGGCTCTCAGAATTCGGGATGCTCGCGACGTGCTCGATCGTGGACCTTGAGGTTCTCCACTCAGCTCGAAGCTGTGAGGACTACGAGGCCGTGGCCGACGAACTCGCCGGATTTGAGCATATCCCGATCGACGAGACGGTCATGGATCGTGCGAAAGCTATCCAGCGGTCACTGTCGGCCGTCGGTCAGCACCGTCTCTCCATTCCCGACCTCATCATCGCTGCCGCAGCAGAGGCCGGGGGAGCGACGGTGCTCCACTACGACCGTGACTTCGAGAGGATCTCGGCGGTCACCGGACAGGCGCACGAGTGGGTCGCTATCCCCGGAGCGATCAACTGAGTTGACGTCCGGGAGCGTTGCTCGTCAGGAGAAGACCGTCTTCGGTTTCTCTTCGAGCACGCCATCGACGTAGATGTCGAGCTTCTCGTTGTAGAAGGCGACGTAACCGGCGATCGGCTGTGACTCACGCACCGGGGCGTCATAGCCCCACGCGAGGTTGTCGTGAACCTCGCCGGTGGTGTTGATCGACCAGTACCGGGAGGTGCCTTTGTACGGACACACGGTGGACAGGTCCGTCGGCGTGAGATACTCGAACCGAACATCGGTCTTGGGAAGGTAGTAGCGGGCCGGGAGACCGGTCTCGAACAGAATCCGCGGCTGATCCGATTCGGCAACGGTCACGCCGTCGACCTCGACGCGGATGTTCCTCGAACTCTGAAGGACGTCGACGCGGGTGTACGGGTCACGCGCATGGAGGAACACCTCTTCTTCCTCTTCGAACCAGGCGTCCATTGCTTGCCAGTCGAACGCGACGTGGTCGCGCAACTCTTCGATTGGCGAATCCGTGTGCCGGTAGGCGCCCTGCTCGGAGGTCTGGCGGTTGCTCTTGACGTCGAAGACCTCTGCGGTGCCGCGGCTCGGGGACCGTTTCGTGTGTTCGGTGGGGAGAAGTGAGTCCATGCGAACGTCGTCCTGGGGGAAGTAGTAGACGGGGTAATACGGCTTCTCCCAGACCAGCTTCGGGCTGACCGTGTCCGCAATGACCTCACCGCCGAGATAGACCCGGACCCTCTTCTGCCCATCCTCGATCCGAACGCGTCCGCGACTCATCAGTGTTCCCTCTCGTATTCGTGTGATGGGAGAACTCGCAGACCGTCGGATCCATTCCCGGGAGAAGCCGCCAGCTACCAGCCACCAGCAAGAGAGATGCATGTTCCTTCGACCACCGACGTGGGACTCCGGCTTGAGGTCAGGCCAGGAGGTCGTTTGGAGCGAAGGTGACGGTCATCGGGCCGACGTCGAGGGTGACCGCCGTGTCGCCGCGGTGTCGGCCGGTCTCGACGAAGACTCCTTCCCGGAGTTCGTAGGTGACGACTTCCGGCCCTGTCTCGTCGAGGTCGACGATCCAGTAGCGAGGGAGGCCCGCTTCGGCGTACTTGCGGAACTTGCGGATCAGATCTGCTCCGCGGTCTGTGGAGAGAACTTCGACGGCGAGATGTGGGGTGGTGGTGAGTCTGATCGTCTCATGGGTCTCGTCAAATACCACGACATCAGGGATGAACTCATCTCGATCTGGCTTCCAACCCCACGCCTCCCGGGCTCGAACCTCTTCTGGGGATGCCTGTTTCAGGATCTCACAGAGTGAGTGGGCGATGTCCTGATGGGGCCCGGTGGGTGACGGACTCATAACGAGTGCCCCGTCAACATATTCACCGCGGACGTCGTCGAGGGAGTCGTACTCCTCCCAGGACATGGGCGTGCGGTCGAGATACTCAGTCGTTGGCATTGCAACATTCACGGTACCCCCTCCAGACGGGATGCGATACCGACAACATACGAAGAGGGTGTGACAAGAATCAGAGGGACACAGAGGGGGAGCGGGCGATTGGCGTCGAGTCGCCGATGGGCCTCGGTGGCGTTGTCAGGCTAGGAGTTCGTTTGGGACGAATGTGACGGTCATCGGGCCGACGTCGAGGGTGACTTCGGTGTCACCTCGGTGGCGGCCCGTCTCGACGAAGACTTCATCCCGCAGTTCGTAGGTGACGACTTCGGGTCCCGTCTCGTCGAGGTCGACGATCCAGTAGCGAGGAAGGCCAGCCTCGGCGTACTTGCGGAATTTCCGGATCAGGTCCGCTGCCCGGTCGGTGGAGAGAACCTCGACGGCGAGATGCGGGGTGGTGGTGAGTCTGATCGTCTCATGGGTATCGTCGAATACCACGACATCGGGTATGAATTCATCGCTGTCGGGCTTCCATCCCCATCCGAAGCGAACATGCACCCCTTCGGGTACCGCCCCGATAAGGATGCGAGTGAGATTGAGAGACACATCCTGATGCGGTCCGCTTGGCGCGGCGCTCATGACGAGCATTCCGTCGATGTATTCGCCGCGAACACCCTCACCGAGGGCTTCGTACTCCTCCCACGACATAGGTGTTCGATCGAGGTGTTCGGTCGTTGGCATTGCAACATTCACGGTACCCCCTCCAGACGGGATGCGATACCGACAACATACGAAGAGAGTGTGACAGAAACGCTTCCGCTCGATTCGGCCGCCCACCTATCAGGGGTCTGGCGTAGAGAACGGCCGAATAGTGCCGTTTTCTACGCCAGACCCCTGAGGAACGTTTCGAGTCTTGGGAAGGCGATGTCGTAGTAGCCGGACGGGTCGTCGTGGAGGTTCGCCACGTAGTTGACGAAGCTGATCGTACGCGCTGCCATGAAGTGCTCGAGTTCCCCGTCGTAGGTCACCGGCCACGGCGCCACCGATCGGTACCCCTCCTCGAACGCCCCACGCAGGCGCCAGTAGTTGGGATGGTCACGCTCGTAGAACAGTGTGATGGCGACGTCCTGGACCCGATGTCCCCACGTGACGTCCTCGAAGTCGAAGACGACGAGACTGCTCCGGTAGGTGTGGACGTTGTCGGGATGCAAATCGCCGTGAATGACCTGTGCTTCGGACGGATCGAGACGGGCGAACGCCCCTTCGACAACCTCGATGGACCGATCGAGGATCGCCCGGCGACCGCCTTCGAAGTAGCGAGCCATGTCCGGATCAAAGACCACCACGGGATCGACAGATTCGTCCCAGTAGAAGACCCGGTCCCATGCCATCGGAGCGTGCGGCGGCGTGAATTCGGCCCCGTGGAGATGGAGACCGGCGGAGACCTCCCCGAGCCGGCGGTATCCGGTTTCGGTCGGGTTGGCGCCGAGGATCTTCCCCGGCACCCATTCGAACAACACACATCGGCGCTCGCCCGGTACGTCGAGCCCCGAGGCGTGGACGTAGCGACGACCGTCGCGTGCGGGCACAGACCGGACGACGTCAAGGTCGGT
>JAMBLK010000182.1 GCA_023336855.1 Actinomycetes bacterium | reverse complement strand
GAGTCGGGAGACGTCCTTGTCGCCGACGCCACCGTGCCGGACGACCTCGTTGTCGGAGACATTCTGGCCACGCCGGTCACGGGTGCGTACGGCCATTCGATGGGCAGCAACTACAACATGATCCGCCGCCCACCCGTGGTCTTCGTCCGCGACGGTGAGGCCCGACTCGTCATTCGCAGGGAAACCTACGAAGATCTGGTGCGGCGAGACGTCTGAACGCACGTGCCCGTCTATCGTTCTCGCATGAACACTTCGATCGGCGTTGGGGTCCTTGGAGCCGGGACCGTTGGGGGGACACTCATTTCGCGTCTCGTGGACGATCGGGAAGCGATCGCCACCAAGACGGGTCTCGAACTGTGTGTGAAGCGGGTCGCCGTGCGCGATCTCGCCAAAGAGAGGGACTTCACGGTCGACGATGGTGTCCTCACCGACGATCTCCTCAGCGTCGTCAACGACCCGGAAATCGATCTGATCGTCGAGTTGATGGGAGGCCGGGACCTCGCAGGCGACCTCGTGCTCGCCGCTCTTGAGGCTGGCAAACCGGTCGTCACGGCGAACAAAGAACTCGTGGCCTCGCGCGGCCCCGAGTTGATCGCCGCGGCCGAACGCACCGGCGTGCCGTTCCTCTTCGAAGCCGCCGTTGGCGGCGGCATCCCGATCATCAGACCTCTCTCCGAGACGCTCGCAGGGGAGCCGATCGAACGGGTTCTCGGCATCGTCAACGGGACCACAAACTTCATCCTGACGCGGATGGCCGAAGACGGTGCCGACTACGCCGATGTACTCGCTGAAGCGCAGGAACTCGGATATGCGGAGCCGGACCCCACAGCAGACGTCTCCGGCGCCGATGCGGCGGCGAAGGCAGCCATCCTGGCCTCTCTTGCATTCGGCACCTGGGTCGGTCTTGACGACGTGTACCACGAGGGCATCGAGGATCTCTCACCGATCGACCTCGTATTCGCCGCGGACTTCGGTTACTCAGTGAAACTGATCGGGATCGCAGAGCGGATCATGGGCGGTGTCTCGGCCAGGGTCCACCCGGTGATGATCCCGGTTGATCACCCGCTCGCCTCCATCCGCGGTGCCACGAACGCGATCTTCATCCAGGGGCCATCGGTCGGCGAACTGCTCTTCGCCGGCCCCGGCGCCGGGGGAGCACCGACCGCCACGGCGGTGCTCGGTGATGTCATCGACGCGGCCAGAGAGACACTTGCCGGCGCTCAGGTTGCACCGAAGATCAGATTCTCTCCCGGCGAACTTGTTCCGTTCGGCGATGTCGCAACCAAGTGGTATCTCCGGATCGAAGTCGATGACCAACCCGGGGTACTCGCCCAGGTTGCCGGCGCATTCGGGAGTGCAGGTGTGTCGATCAAGTCGGTGTGGCAGGAAGGCGAGGGAGATGAGGCACTCCTTCTCATCGTGACTCACCGCGCCAGAGAAGCCGACCAGCAGGAGGCGCTCCGTCATCTGGAGGAGATCGACACCGTGCGCAGCGTTGCCGCAGTTATCCGCGTCGAGAGTGAGGAAGCGTGAGCCATCCGGGAATCATCGAGGCGTACCGGGATCGCCTGCCCGTTGGACCAGACACGCCGATCGTGACCCTGCTCGAAGGCGATACACCGCTCATCCCGGCGCCGGCGCTTTCCAAAGCGGTCCAACGACAGGTCCACCTCAAGTTCGAGGGCCTGAATCCAACGGGGTCGTTCAAGGACAGGGGGATGACCCTCGCAGTGTCGAAAGCCGTCGAAGACGGGGCGCGAGCCGTGGCCTGCGCCTCGACTGGTAACACCTCGGCCTCCGCTGCGGCGTACGCACAGCGGGCCGGTATCTCGTCGATCGTTGTGATCCCGTCCGGGAAGATCGCACGAGGGAAGTTGGCCCAGGCGATCGTCCACGGTGCCACGATCATCCCAATCGATGGGAGCTTCGACGACGCCCTTGGGGTCGTCCTCGAGTTGACCGGCGGCCACGACGTCGTGCTCGTCAACTCGATCAACCCCTATCGCATCGCCGGGCAACAGACGGCAGCGTGGGAGATCGTCGACACGATGGGATCTGCCCCCGCCGTCCACGCTCTGCCGGTCGGTAACGCCGGCAACATCACGGCGTATTGGAAGGGATACACGTTCGTCGACGAGATCCCGAAGATGTGGGGTTTCCAGGCTGCCGGCGCGGCACCGATCGTTTACGGGGAGATCATCGACGAGCCGGAGACGATCGCCACAGCAATCCGTATCGGGAACCCGGCATCGTGGAAGGAGGCCATCGCCGCTCGCGACGAGTCCGGAGGACGGATCGAGGCAGTCACCGACGACGAGATCCTCGATGCGTACCGGTTCCTCGCATCTCGAGAAGGCGTGTTCTGCGAACCTGCGTCCGCAGCCGGCGTCGCCGGGATACTGAAGTACCGAAACGAACTGCCCGACGGCCCGATCGTCTGCACCCTCACCGGCCACGGCCTCAAAGACCCCGAAACGGCAGTAATCGAAGCAAACCTCCCGGGCCCGGTGATGCCAAGGTTGGACGCGGTGCTGGATCTGTTGGGCTGGTGAGGGGCTGCGCCCGGTAGATCAGTAGAGCAGTAGATCAGTACTGCGCTACTTGCTACTGATCTACTGCTCTACTCGGAGATCCCTTGAACTAGCCCGAACCTTCGCTACAATCTGCTTACCCACTCCACCGACACCGTATCGCGTGTCTTTCGGAGGGGCATTCCAGGCAATCCGGATTTCCGCTGTGACGTTCGAGATTCCCATTCTCCGGGTCGATCGACCCTTCGTCCTGAAAAGGGGCAGCACTACACATGAGTACCACGAGAGCCAGACTCCAGGAACTCGGTTTCGATGATCTCCGCTCCATGGCGGGCAAGGTCGAAGTAGATACCGAAGGCCTGCAGAAGTCGAAGCTCATCGCCGCGATTCTCGACTCTGAGAAGTTCAACGCGTCGATGGTTCCCGAGGCCCCAGCGGAGACAGAGGCGCCGGCCACGGCCACGCCGCGTTCTGACAACGGTCAGCGCAAGGACAAGCAGGGACAAGACAGTCACGGAGACGGGCAGGGCCGGAGCCGCCGCAATCGCCGCAACCGGTCCCAGCGAGATCCGATCGACGAGTCAGAGCTGGAGACACGCGAGGGCATCCTCGACATCCTCCCCGAAGGCTATGGATTCCTGCG
>JAMBLK010000181.1 GCA_023336855.1 Actinomycetes bacterium | reverse complement strand
GGAATCGCCTCGACCCATCCGAACGGGAGTCGCTCTCCATGAACGTTCGTCGGTGGTTCCCGATCTCCGCGAACCGCCGCGTCCTGATCGTTGACGGCGATTCGGAGCCCTTCGACTTCAAAGAGTCTCTGCAACGCCAACCGCCTCCTCGTCGGGAACGCCTCGCGTGGCGATCGTACCTGCAGCGACCACGAGAACGACTCCGAGCCAGGTGAGCGGGTCCGGCTGCTCCCCGAGGAAGAGCGCCGCCCACACCACTGCCGAAGCGGGTTCGAGGTACATGATCACCGAGACCACCGCCACGGGCAGTCGGCGCATCGACGTCCAGTAGACGACGCCTGCAAGGCCGGTGAACACTGCGCCGAGAACGATGAATTGTGGCCAGTACTCGCCGGATTCCCGCACCGCCTGCACCGTGAACGGTGCCAACAGGACGGAGGCGACGACGAGTTCCCATGTGGCAACGACGACTCCCCCGAGGTCGGCGGCGAGGGGCTTGCCAAGGAGCATGATCGCCGCGAGCAGCACCCCGGAGGTCGCTGCAACGGCAACACCGGTCACGGTGGCCCCCGAACCCGGTCTGATGACGAACAGGGTTCCGACGACGGCGACTGCGAGTCCGACGAATGCGTGACGGCTCACCCGTTCATGGAGCACAGGCCCCGACAAGACGGCTGCGAGCACCGGGCCGATGTAGAGGATGGCGAGGGTCACGGCGACCGTCGTCAGATTCAAGGCCATGAAGAATGAGAGCCAGTGAGCAGCGAGGATGGCCCCGAGAAGGGCGACGCCTTTCCAGCGGTATCGCGGGATCGTGAATCTCTTGGTTGCCACCGAGAACAGCACCAGAACCACCGCACCGAGGGTGACCCGCATCGCGACCAGATGACTCGGAGGAACGTCCACGCGTACGAAGAGAGGAATGGCTCCCCACGCGATGGCCAGGAGAACAAGCGAACCGATGGCGATGGCGCGAGTCGTTCGCATCCCTGAAGGCATCACGCCAGGCTACCCGGGGATTCGAGGGCCGGATCGACCGTCGTCCCGCTGAATCCTGTTCCGGGAACACGATTCACGACCCGAAGGCTGTCAGCTCTACTCGGGGTAGTAGCCGGTCGTCTCGTCGATCAGTTCCCGAACGATGTCGGCGTGACCGGCGTGACGTGCCGTCTCCTCGATCATATGGGCAACGATCCAACGAAGAGCGAACCGTTTGTCGTTGCGGTTCCGAACGGAGAGGTTGTCCAACTGGGCTTCGGCCGTGATCGCTGTCGATCGCTCGACGGCCTTCGTATAGAGCGCGATGATGTCGTCGATCGTCTCGTCGTCCTCGATCCGGAAATCGGCGTCTGGATCCCCTTCCGACCATGGATAATCCACATCGGTTCCTGCGAAGAAGTCGTCAAACCACCAGCGCTCGACGAACGCAAGGTGCTTCACCATGCCGAGCAGGCTCGTCCCGGATGCCACGACGGGGCGCGTCGCCTCTTCTCTGGTGAGTCCCTCGAGTTTCCACACCATGATGGCTCGGTTGTTGTCGAGCATGGCAAGGAGCATCTCCTTGCCGGGGCCGGTCCTGGGTTCTTTGCGTGTCTCCATTCTGTTGACGCTAGCGCGGTGTTCTGCCGGTGGTCTGCGGCCGATTCCATCGTCGGATGCAGCGGTACCCTCAGTCGTTGTGGAAACCGTTCAGCGCGATGACGAGGCTCGTCCGGCCGACTACCGCAGGAACTTCACCGGTGGTCTGATTCACGGCGTCTTCTTCCAACTCTCTGAGGCCTTCTCGAACATCAACACGGT
>JAMBLK010000180.1 GCA_023336855.1 Actinomycetes bacterium | reverse complement strand
CGAATCGGGATTGAGAACCGCCTTCGTCTTCTGGTACAGGAACGTCTTGTTCGCCGACCCCCCGCCCTTCGTCACGAACTGCAGTTCGTACTCGTCACCCGGAACGGACTCGATCTCGATCTGCGCCGGCAGGTTCGTGCCGGTATTGCGCTCCTCGAACATCGAGAGCGGCGCCATCTGCGAGTAGCGCAGGTTCGTGCCGGTGTACGTGTCATAGATACCGTGCGATAGCCATTCGGCATCATCGGTGCCGGTGAACACGTTCTCGCCCTTGTCGCCGTGCACGATTGCCGTCCCCGTGTCCTGACACGACGGCAGCACCATCGCCGACGAGATAACGGCGTTCTTCAGCATCTCAAGTGCAACGAACCGGTCGTTGTCGGACGCCTCTGGATCATCGAGGATCGCCCGCAGCTGCGCTAGGTGACTCGCCCGGAAGAGATGCGACACGTCTCTTACCGCCTCGGCTGCGAGCAGGCGTAGCGCTTTCGGATCGACCGCCAGAACCTCGCGGTCGCCGACTGCTGTCGTTTCGACTAATCCCTCGGCATCAAGCCGGCGGTACTCGAACTCGTCGGCACCCAGCTGGAACATGGGCTCGTAGTGGAAATCGGGCATGATTCTCCTTGCCGGGGTTTGGCGCCATCCTACGAGAGCGCGAACCGCAGCCAGCCGCATGCGGAGACACCGATACCTGGGTACGCGGCCCTCGTAGACTCACGGCCATGAACTGGTTCTCCGACGCCGACGATGCCCGACGCTACATCACCGAGATCACGCGCATCTGGGGCGTCTGGATCATCGGACTTGCTGCTCTGTTCGCCGTCACCAATTGGTGGGTACTCCTCGGTGGGGTGGTCGTCCTATCGGTGCTCGTATGGCTCATCCAACCGATCCAGCGTCGGGCGAACAGAATCGACGATCCAGAGGAGTTCGTGAAAAGTAGCGGAGGTCGCTTCGGCGGATCCCGAACCCGTGGGGAGATGGCGCTCCGGGTGCTCATCTACGGCGAGGCTCCGTTGAAGGAGGCCGTCGACGAGTTCGGGGCATGGCGCGGCTGGTTGTTGGTCCGGTGGGCCGTGATTGCAGCGACCGCCATCGCGTTCTCCGTCGTGATCCTCGACATCTTCAAAGGGCCTCTGTGACCACTGTCGTCGATCAGACGGAGGGCATCGCCCGTCTGGCTTCGATGATGGCGACCGCTGAGAGAATCCTTGTGTTCACGGGAGCCGGCATCTCGACGGCGAGCGGCATTCCCGACTACCGGGGCCCCGAGGGCGTGTGGAACACGAGGCGGCCCGTCTTCTACGACCAGTTCATGACGGAGCACGATGCCAGGGTCGAATACTGGAGACAGAAGGCCGAGGACCATGAGGCCTTCGGCTCGGCAAGTCCGAACACTGCGCACCGGTCGATCGCCGAGCTTCAGAGAGCGGGTCGGATCGAGCTCGTCGTGACCCAGAACGTTGACGGCCTCCATCGGGTGGCAGGGACGGCATCTGGCCTCCTCGTCGAGATCCACGGCACGAACGCTCTGATCGAGTGTCAGAGCTGTGGTGCCCGGTCCGATCCCGGCGAGCACTTCTCATCGTTCAAGGAGACCGGGGAACCGCCCGTCTGTGAGTGCGGCGGCTACCTCAAGCCGGCGACGATTTCGTTCGGTCAGCAACTGCGAGCCGTCGACCTCGCAAGAGCATTCGATGCTGCGAGGCGTGCTGACGTTGTGATAGCTCTAGGGTCGACTCTCTCGGTCACCCCGGCCGCCGACATCCCGCTGGAAGCCGCCCGTCATGGGGCTTCGTACGCCATCGTCAACCGCGGCACCACAGAGCACGATCGGTCACCGTTCGTGTCGCTCCGCATCGATGGCGATGTCGGCACGATCTTCCCGGCCGCGGTTGCCGGCGCCCTCGAGCGCTGATTCTTTCCTTTCTCCTCCGGCCAGATCCCACCCTGGGCGATATCCTTGGCCGGTATTCCCCTATGAAGGAGCTCGCATGCGGATCGAACGTGACTCGATGGGTGAGGTTTCTGTCCCCGATGACGCCTACTACGGCGCATCGACCCAGAGGGCCGTGGATAACTTCCCGATCTCCGACCTGCGTTTCGGACGCCGCTTCGTCTGGGCCCTCGGACTCATCAAGGGCTCCGCCGCCGAGATGAACAAGTCGATGGGGAACGTCGACACTGAGAAAGCCGATGCCATCATGGAGGCAGCCGAAGAACTCATGGCCGGCAAATTCGATGGCCAGTTCGTCGTCGACATCTTCCAGACCGGGTCGGGCACGTCGACGAACATGAACGCCAACGAAGTGTTGGCGAATCGCGCAACCGAGATCCTGGGTGGCGAGTTCGGCTCCAAGCTCGTACACCCGAACGACCATGTGAACGCCGGCACTTCTTCGAATGACGTCATCCCCACCGCGATGCACGTCGCTGCGGTCGCAGCGATGGAAGAGGACCTCCTCCCGGCACTGCGCAACCTCAAGATGGGTCTCGACGCCAAGGCAGTCGAGTTCGACGACGTTCTCAAGTCCGGTCGCACCCACCTCCAGGACGCCACACCGGTTCGGCTGGGTCAGGAGTTTGCGGGCTATGCCGCACAGATCGACAAAGCCGTTGGTCGAATCAAGACGGTGCTCCCTGAGTTGCGTGAACTGGCGCTCGGCGGAACCGCTGTCGGGACGGGGATCAACGCTCCGGCAGGCTTCGCTGCGGGGACGATCGAGATCATGAGCCGCCGATCGGGCTACGCATTCGTCGAGGCCGAGAATCACTTTGAAGCGCAGGCAGCGAAGGACGCATACGTCAACGCGTCCGGTGTGCTCAAGACGGTCGCAACGTCCATGTTCAAGATCGTCAACGATCTCCGTTGGCTGTCTTCGGGTCCACGCAACGGCATCGGGGAGATTGGGCTTCCATCGCTCCAGCCGGGTTCCTCGATCATGCCGGGGAAGATCAACCCTGTGATCCCCGAGGCCGTGATGATGATCGCCTCCCGTGTGTTCGGGAACGACGTCACGATCACGTGGGGTGGTGCGAACGGCAACTTCGAACTCAACGTGATGATGCCGGTGATGAGCCATGCCATGCTCGAGTCGATCGAACTGCTCGCTGCCGGCGCTCGTGTGTTGAAGGACATGACGGTCGATGGCATCACGGCGAACGTCGAGCGTGCCGCATTCCTGCTCGACCAGAACGCCATCGTCGCGACCTCGCTCGTGCCACACATCGGCTACGACAAGGTCGCCGTGATCATCAAGAAGGCCTTCGCTGAGGGCCTTGGCGTACGCGAAGTCGCTCTCGAGATGGACGTCCTCCCGGTGGACGAGCTCGACGCAGCTCTCGACGTGCGTCCGATGACCGAGGGTGGGTGAGCGGACGAAAATAGACGCGAGATGTGATGTTCGAGAAGGCTCGGCGGATGTCGAGTCTCACATCTCACGTCTCATGTCTCGTATCGTGTGACCTATGACCATGAACCGTCGCGACCTGACTGAGGGATTCCTGTTCACCGATCAGTACCAGCTGACGATGGCGCAGCTGTACTGGAAGTACGGGCTCCATGAGCGCACTGCCCAGTTCGACTACTTCTTCCGGCGCTATCCCGACTACGGGGAGCATCAGGCGGGCTATGCGGTGTTCGCCGGTCTCGGCTGGCTCCTCGACTGGATGGATGCGACCCGGGTTCGTGAGGAGGATCTCGAGGTCCTCCGGAGCCAGCGATGCCAAACCGGCAAACGGCGCTTCGACGAGGGGTTCCTCTCGTGGCTCTCCGCGGCCGGCAACTTCGAGGGCATCTCGATCCGGTCCGTACCTGAAGGCCGGCTCGTTCATCGGCACGAACCGATCTCGATCATCGAGGGCCCGCTCGCCATCGGACAGATCCTCGAGACGCCGCTCCTCAACCATCTCAACTACCAGACGCTCATCGCGACGAAGGCGTCGAGGGTGGCCGAGAGTGCTGCCGGTGGTCCCGTCCTCGAGTTCGGGATGCGAAGAGGTCCGGATACCGGGGCAAATGCAGGTGCCCGGGCGGCGTTGATCGGCGGCGCGAACGCATCGAGCAACGTCGGTGCATCCCACGCGATGGGCATCGATCCGCAGGGCACACACGCGCATTCGATGGTTCAGCTCTTCATGGCCCTTGGAGAAGGTGAGATCGGCGCTTTCCGTGCATACGCCGGGACCTATCCAGACGAGTGTCTTCTCCTTGTCGACACGATCGACACCCTCAACAGCGGCGTCCCGAACGCGATCACCGTGTTCGAGGAACTGAGGTCGAAGGGGCACGAACCGGTCGGGATTCGTCTCGATTCGGGCGACCTCGCCCACCTGGCCGTGCGTTCCGCCCGGATGCTCAACGACGCCGGATTCCCCGATACCCGGATCGTGCTGTCGTCCGAGTTGGACGAGCTTGCGATATGGCAGATCCGGGCCCAGATCGTTGAGGAGGCCTCTCTGTACGGCGTGGACGCCGGAGAGATGTTTCACAGACTCACCTACGGCGTCGGCACGCGCCTGATCACGTCTCAGGGCTACCCGGCCCTCGGAGGCGTCTGCAAGCTCGTCGCGGTCGACGGAGCGGGGGAGTGGGTGCCGGCGATGAAGATCTCGGACACACCGGAGAAGATGCCGATACCCGGCGACAAGCGCGTGTGGAGGGTCTACGACGAGCGGGGGCTTGCCACGGCTGACGTTGTCTCGGCCGGTGATGAGGACCTCTCCACCGGGAGTGGGCTTGATCTCTACCACCCGCATCGGCAGGGTGTCGTGCGGCGTGTCGAAGACGTCGCGGATGTCGAGGAACTCGTGCTGCCCGCCTACCGGCAGGGTGAACGCGTTGGCGGCGTTCCTTCGCTGGCCGAGATGCGGCAGCGCAGGCTCGACGATCTGCATCGACTTGATCCCGG
>JAMBLK010000179.1 GCA_023336855.1 Actinomycetes bacterium | reverse complement strand
CGCTGTCCGCTGTCCGCTGTCCGCTGTCCGCTGTCCGCTGTCCGCTGTGTGTCGTCTCAGTTCGGCTTCGTGGCTCTCACTGTTGCTGAGTGCATTCCGTCGGCTACGTCGTGGGTAACGGTGATCTCTATGCCCGTGAACCCTGCCGTCTTCAGGCCTTCTTCGTACTCGGCGAACGACAGTGCCCCCGCAATGCACCCGACCCAATTCCCGCGTTCGGCACGTTCGGTGGCATTGAGGGCATCCGAAGCGACAACATCGGAGATCCCGATTCGGCCGCCCGGTCGAAGAACCCGGTGCATCTCGGCGAAGACCAACGACTTGTCCGCCGCCAGGTTGATCACGCAGTTCGAGATGATCACGTCGACGGATGCTTCATCCAGCGGGATGGCCTCGATATATCCCTTGCGAAACTCGACGTTGGTGGCTCCCGCATCGTCGGCGTGGCGACGGGCAAGATCGAGCATTTCGTCGGTCATGTCGATGCCGTAAGCGAAGCCGGTCGGTCCGACTCGCTCCGCCGACAGGAGAACGTCGATACCGGCACCAGAGCCGAGATCCAGAACGGTCTCACCCGCGGAGAGTTCGGCGACCGACGTCGGATTTCCGCACCCGAGACTGGCATCCGAAGCACCGGCGGGTACCGTGATAATGTCGTCATGTGGATAGAGAGCACGTCCGAAGTTGCTCGTGTTCGTCTCGTACGCCGGGGCGCAACATCCCTGGTCGACGCTGCAGGCGGCGTCGGCGTAGCGGTCTCTCACGGTCTCGCGAAGGTCGATGTTCTTCGGCATCGCTTCTCCTCATATCGATAGGTGTCGATGTAACGATATCGAACATATCGACTAACGTCAATATGAATTTGTTGCGGATAGGGTGAACTAGTGGACGTTCCAATCATCGAATCGTGCTGCCAACCGGTGCTGTCCGAGCCGCTCGACTCCGCCGATGCCGTCGAGTTGGCTGCCGGTTTCAAGGTGTTGGCTGATCCGATTCGCCTGCGACTACTCAGCTTGATCGCAACTGCGGAGAGCGGTGAGATGTGTGCGTGCGAACTCGTTGCACCGACCGGACGCAGCCAGCCGACGATCAGCCACCACCTCTCGATCCTGACCGATGCCGGTTTGCTCACCCGGGAGCAGCGAGGCAAGTGGGTGTACTTCAGCGTCGATCCCGAACGAGTAGCCATCCTTCGCGACGCGCTGAGCCCAGATTGACCCGGCTTCGCCGGGTGCATTGTTCTACTGATCTACTGATCTACTGATCTACTACGTCGAGCGCTTGGTCGAGGTCCGCGATCAGGTCCTCCACGTCTTCAACGCCTGCCGAGTAGCGGACGAGGCTCTCCGGGATGCCCATCGCTGCTCGTTCGTCCGCCGTCATCTCGACGTGACTCGTCGTTGCGGGTGGTCCGACGATGGTTTCGACGGCTCCCAGGTTCGCCGCAAGGTGGGCCAGTTCGAGACGGGGGAGCACGGCACGAACAGCGTCGAACCCGCCACGAATAGAGAACGACAGCACACCGCCGAATCCCTTCATCTGCCTGGCTGCGATGTCATGGTGTGGATGTGATTCCAGGCCCGGGTAGAAGACTCCCTCGATGGCCGGGTGTTCTTCGAGGTGTCTGGCGATGGTGAGGGCGTTCGCGTTCTGTCGTTCGACCCGCAGGTGAAGCGTCTTGACGGATCGCAGCAGCAGGTAGGCGGCGAACGGGTCGATGGTGGCGCCGTTGATCTCCCGGTAGTGGTAGATCCGATCGACCAACTCCTGGATTCCACATACGATCCCGCCGAGGGCATCCGCGTGCCCTCCGAGGAACTTCGTGGCCGAGTGAACGACGAGGTCTGCACCGAGTTCGAGGGGGCGCTGGTTGATCGGTGTCGCAAACGTGTTGTCGACGACCACGACCGCACCGGCGGCGTGTCCGGCGGTCGCGAGACGTTCGAGATCGAGAACCTTGAGCGTGGGATTCGTCGGCGATTCCAGATACAGCACGTCGCAACCCTTGGCCACCGCTGCCTCGATCGCATCGTGGTCGTCGGTGTCGATCAGATCGACATCGACACCGTTGCGGGGGAGGAACTCCAGGAACAGCTTCGTCGTCCCGCCGTACGTGTCCTTCACCGATACGACCCGATCGCCTGGACCCAGGAGCGCGTGCAGGGTGCCCGAGATCGCAGCCATTCCGGTGGCGAACGCCGTTGCTGCCTCCGCTCTCTCGAGAGATGCGATGCGTTCCTCGAACACCGCCACGGTCGGGTTCGTGTTCCGGCTGTAGATGTGCCCGGGGGTCTCTCCGAGAGCGACGGAGATCCACTCGTCGACGTCTTCGTAGCCGAAGCTCACCGATTGAACGATCGGGACCTGCGTCGCCCGTTCCCACGTCGGCTCGTTCTCGCCGGCCCACACCGACAGCGTTCCATCTCCGTATCCCATGGTGATTGCCTCTCACTCGATTCGGTCACGCTAACGGACGGTACGCTCGTCTGATCCAAGGAGGTTGAACGTGGACCATCGACGCATCGCTGAGCGAGCGCTCCAACTCGTCAACACCCCGTCACCGACCGGGAGCGAACACGCTGCGATCAACCTCGTGACATCGTGGTTGGAACCGATCGCCGACGAGATCGACGCCTGGATAACGCCGATGATCGAACTCGAAGGTGACCCGGCATACCCCGGCCGGGAGGTCGATCGCGACGAGGTGCCGGTGGTGGCCGCCCGGATCACGGGCAACCGGCCCGGACCTACGATCGTTCTGACCGGACACGTCGACACCGTGCCCGTCGGCGATACCGACCGCTGGACGAGAGATCCGACCGGCGAGATTGACGGGGACACGCTCTACGGCCGTGGCGCCGCCGACATGAAGCTCGGT
>JAMBLK010000178.1 GCA_023336855.1 Actinomycetes bacterium | reverse complement strand
GATGGCACCTGGAGAACCTCACCGGCACGAATAGCGGACGTCGGTAAACCGTTCAGCTCCTGGATCGTCGAGATCATCGAGCGTACGTCCCCACCCGGAGTGATGGCCTCCGTCGCGATCGACCAGAGCGTGTCGCCGGCATGGACTCGATAGTCGACCGTGGCGAGCGGGTCGCCGCCAGCCATCGCGTGAACGGCAGTGGCGAGGAGGAGCACGAATGCTGCAACAGTCGTGGAGATGATGACCAACGCTCTGGCGCTGGTGCTTCGTTGCGAAATCATCCGTGTTCCTCCTGGTCGCCAATCTGCCATTCGCCGGCTCTCGCCGGCCCTGTGCGGTGAGCTTCTGCCCACGATGCGAACGTACAGCCCGGGTGTGACAGAAAACGGAGATCCCTACCGCCAACCGAACGTCTGTTCGTATCAGTCCGAACACTATCGAACGTCTGTTCGTTCGTCAAGTCGAACATATGTTTGGTCTGCGTATCGAATTCCACTAGCGTGGCCCCAACGAGCGAGGGGCAGACAGTGGACGGAAGACACGATCTCACCGACCGGCAGCGTCAGATTCTCAATCTGATAACCGAAACCGTTCAGGCCCGTGGATATCCACCATCAGTACGCGAGATCGGCCAGTCCGTCGGGCTCTCCTCCCCCTCCACCGTGCACAGCCACCTCACCGCGCTCGAGCGAGCGGGTTACCTCCGTCGCGATCCGAGCAAGCCACGTGCCATCGAAGTGATCGACGACGGTTCAGCCGAGGCCTCTCTCCACAGAGCACCCACCCGTGATGTCCCACTCGTCGGTCGGATCGCGGCCGGATCGCCGATTCTTGCCGAAGAGGACATCCAGGAGATCTATCCGCTCCCGACCGAACTCGTCGGCAATGACCCCGTCTTCATGCTCGACGTCCGGGGCGACTCGATGGTCGACGCGGGGATCTTCGACGGTGACTACGTCGTCGTGAGACGTCAGCCGACGGCCGCCAACGGCCAGATCGTCGCTGCGCTCGTCGGCGAGGACGAGGCCACCGTGAAACGCTTCAGGCGCAAGGACGGACGGGTCATCCTCCAAGCGGAGAACCCGGCATACGCACCGATGGTCTTCACCGAAGGCGTTGAGATCCTCGGGATCGTCGTTGCCGTGCTGCGCCGCGTCGAGTAGTTCAGTAGAACGTTCCGTGATAGACGATCGACGCTGGACCGGTCATCCAGGCGCCGACCTCGTCGAACTCGATCAGCAGTTCGCCACCGGGCAGGACAACGGTGATGGCATCACCAAGTTCCTGAGCGGCCCGGGCTGCGAATGCAGCCGCCGCTGAGCCTGTTCCGGATGCCTGTGTCTCCCCAACGCCGCGCTCCCACACGCGAACCTTGATGCGATCCCCCTCATCGAACTCGACGAATTCGACGTTCGATCCATCGGGGAACATGGCATCCCTCTCGATCGTCGAGCCGATCTCTTCGACGGCTACTTCGTCGACGTCGTCGACGAACAGGACGGCGTGGGGGTTGCCGACGCCCACCGGACGCACGGAGTGGCCGGCAACGAGCAGTTCCTCGGTCCGGAACGCATGGGGCACCCCAACGAGCGCCCGCACGATCCTGTCGGGGAATACCGTCGCAGGATGGTCGGCCACCGCCGAACGAACCGTGAGCGCCGGGCCCACCACGATGCCGTGTTCGACAGCGATGAGAGCGACACAGCGCAGGCCGTTGCCGCACATCTCCGCCTCGCCCCCATCCGCGTTCCAGTAGCGCATCGCGACACGCGTCTGGTCGATGGCTGAGATCTCCAGGATCCCGTCTGCGCCGATACCCGTCTTCCGTTCGCACAATTCGGCGATTCGCTCTCGCGATATGGCGAGTGGTTCCGTCACAACGATGAAGTCGTTGCCGAGTCCTTCTGCTTTCACGAACTCCATGACGTGTCCTTTTCGAGTTGGTCCAGCGCGGAACGAACCATCTGGTTGGTTTCATGGTGCCACGGAATCCATCGAATGCGCGGATCCCTGCGGAAGTACGTTCTCTGGCGTTTCGCGAGCGATGCGGTTGCGTTGACAGCTTCATCACGGGCGGCTGCCAGATCGCTGCCTCGTTCAACCACCGGGAGGAGTTCGCGGTACCCAACGGCCTGCCTGGCCGTCCGCCCCAGCGATGGGGCAAGAGCCGCTACCTCGTCGACCAGACCGGCGTCCAGCATCGCGTCGAACCGCTGCTCGATTCGGTGCCGGATCTCGGATCCCGGATCGACACCGATCGCCACGAAGCCTCTCGTCGGCTGGTACGTTCGCACGGCCTCTGCTTCGGGGGAAGCCGCCCGCGACGTCGGTGTGGCTCCCGTGAGTCGCATGATTTCGACCGCGCGGAGTACGCGGCGTGGGTTTGCCATGTCGATGACCTCCGTAGCCCCCGGATCACCATCGACGAGTTCCTGTCTCAGGTCATCGGCGTCGAGGGATTCGAGCTCCGCTCTCAGGTCAACGTCCGTCGGAGGGAATCGCAGGGGATCGACCAGAGAGCGGAAGTGCAGGCCGGAGCCGCCGGCGATCACGACCGTTCCAGACGATGACTCGATCCGATCGAGAATCCTCGTGCCTGCGACCTGGAACTCCGCCACCGTGTATTCACTTGCCGGATCTGCGATGTCGACGAGGTGGTAGCCGAATCGCTTCCGGGTGCCCGGATCCGGCTTCGCCGTCCCGATGTCCATCCCACGGAACACCTGCATCGAATCAACCGAGAGGACTTCAGCACCGATACGTTCTGCGATCGCCTCGGCGACCTCGGACTTCCCGGCTGCGGTGGGGCCGAGTACGGCAATGATGCTCAGACCAGTGTCCCCTCGAGATAGTGCGGAGCGGCTCGCGTGATCTTGAGGTCAAGGAACCGACCCGGCTCGTAGATCCCTTCGACATGGACGATCCGATTGCCCTCACTTCGGGTGGTCGCGACCTGTGGATTTCTGCGGGAAGGGCCCTCGGTAAGAACCCGCTCGATCATCCCGACCCGCTCCTGGTTCTGTTCGTACGTGATGGCGTTCTGCATCGCGACGAGGCGATCGAAGCGTTCCTGAACCACAGCGGGCGGCACGTGGTCCGGCATATCCGCTGCCGGTGTGCCCGGGCGAGGCGAGAACTGGAACATGTAGGCGCTGTCGAAGCGGGCTCCCTCTACAACGGCAAGCGTTGCATCGAAGTCGTCGTCGGTCTCTCCCGGAAAGCCGACGATGATGTCGGTGGAGACGCTGAGATCAGCGACCACTTCACGCGCCATGGCGAGCTTCTCGAGGAAACGCTTCGCTGTGTAGCCCCGATGCATCGACGACAGGACGCGGTCACTCCCCGACTGGAGCGGGAGATGAAGTTGTGAGGCCACGGCTGTTGTCTCCGCCATCGCTCTCGCGACGTCTTCCTGGATGTCCTTCGGATGTGGACTCGTGTATCGAATCCGATCGATCCCCTCAACCTCGCCGGCCCGTCGAAGGAGGTCGGCGAAGAGCGGTTGGCGTCCGTTGAGATCGAGGTCGCGTCCGTAGGAGTTGACGTTCTGGCCGAGGAGGGTGATCTCGACCACTCCTTCGTCGCCCAGGCGTTGGATCTCCCGGATAACGTCTCCGGGCCGGCGACTGATCTCGGGTCCACGCACGATGGGCACGATGCAAAACGTGCAACTGTTGTTGCACCCCGTGGTGATCGTCACCCAGGCGGAGTGCTCCGACTCGCGACGCGTGGGAAGAAACGACGGCACATCGTCGGGGCTGCTGGACTCTTCCCAGATCTCGGTGACCGGGCCCCACTCGTCAACCCGGTCCAGAAGATCGACGACCCGGTGAATGTTGTGGGTTCCGAAGACGACGTCGACCCATGGCGCTCGCTCGCGAACGATCTCCTTGTCCTTCTGGGCGGTACATCCACCGATGACGATCCGCATCCCGGGCTTCTTCTGCTTGTCGGCCTTGAGCGACCCGAGATAGCCGTAGAGGCGCTGGTCGGCGTTCTCACGGATCGTGCACGTGTTGAGAACAACGACGTCGGCGTCGGCGGCGGCGTCGGTGCGGACCATCCCGTCGGCCTCGAGAAGCCCCGCTATCCGCTCCGAGTCGTGCTCATTCATCTGGCAACCGAATGTGCGGATGAAATAGGAGTTGCCCGCCCGCCGCTGGACACGCGACTCGCGCACAACCGGTAGTCCCAGAATCGCTGACTCGCTCATATTCGTCGTGAACCCCGCCCGATCAGCGTGCGTAGTCTCGTGCCCGGTACTCCCGGATCACGGTGACTTCAATCTGACCCGGATACTGCAAGTCATCTTCCAGTTTGCGAGCGATCCGACGTGCCAGATCGCCGGCCTGCAGATCATCAACGTTGCCCGGATCGACCACAACCCTGATCTCACGACCTGCCTGCAGAGCAAAGACCGTCGAGACGCCGGGGAACGCTCCGGCAATCTCCTCGAGACGCTCCAGTCGGCGGACATACGACTCGAGGGCTTCACGCCGGGCACCCGGCCGAGCAGCCGACACCGCGTCTGCGGCCTGGACGAGAATCGCCGTCAGCGTCCGTGGCTCAACCTCGTTGTGATGTGACTCGATCGCATGGACGATGGCAGGATCCTCGCCGAACCGGCGAGCGATCTCAGCACCAAGAAGCGCATGCGAGCCGCCGACCTCGTGGGATACGGCCTTGCCGATATCGTGCAGGAACGCCGCTCGCTTCGCTTCCTTCTCGTCGATACCAAGCTCTGCGGCAAGCATCCCGGCGATGTGCGCCGACTCCACGAGGTGATTCAGTACGTTCTGGCCATAACTCGTGCGGTAGTGAAGCCGGCCGAGAAGCGTGATGAGTTCGGGGTGCATCTTCGTCAGCCCGACCTCGAGAAGGGCCCATTCCCCTGCATCGCGAATCGACTGATCCACGTCCTGACGCGATTTCTCGTACGCTTCCTCGATCGACGACGGATGGATCCGACCGCCTTCGACAAGCCTCTCCAACGCCCGTCGCGCGACTTCCCGCCGAACCGGATCGAATGTCGAAACCGACACGGCTTCCGGTGTGTCATCGACGATCAGGTTCACGCCCGCAACGGCTTCGAACGTTCGGATATTGCGGCCATCGCGGCCGATGATCCGGCCCTTCATATCGTCGGATGGAAGTGGCACAACCGACACGGTCGTCTCCGAGACGACTTCGGCGGCAAGTCGCTGAATCACCGTTCCGAGGATCCGTCGTGCTCTTCGCTCCGACTCTTCACGCGCTTTGACCTCGAGATCACGGATGAGCGCCATGGCGTCACGTCTCGCCTCGGTCTCGACCTTGTCGAGAAGCTCGGCCTTTGCTGCTTTCGAGTCGAAACCTGCAATCCGTTCGAGCGTTCCGCGAGCTTCTTCCTTGACGGCTTCTGCCTCACCGACGGCGCTCTCCGCCGCACGCTCGCGTGCGATCATGAGTTCCTCGCGCTGAGCAAGGTTCCCTGCCCGCTGCTCGAGCGTCGCTTCGCGCTGCGAGAGCCGGGACTCTTGCGATCCCATTTCGACGCGCCGATGCTCCAGCGTCGCGTCTTCGCGATCGCGGTACGTCTCGGCCTTCGAACGCGCCTCTTCCTCTGCTCGCGCAAGTATGCGTTGAGCATCGACCCGGGCATCGGCAAGCGTCTCGTCGGGGGTCGGCTCGCGACTACCCCTCCGGGACAGGACGTAGCCTGCAACGAACGCAAGTCCGATGACAGCGATCACCAGGGCTGCTACGAGCCACTGCATCATCATGTCCTCGTTTCTGCGATCCTGAACGCAGCATGCCGAGCCCGTGGGCTCGGCACACACCGGGGACAGCGTCGAATGTCGGGGCCTAGCCCCGTTTGTTCACTTCGCTCGCTGGTCTCCGTGTCGACATCTGCGTTCTGGTCCGCTTTCGTATCAATGTTTTGTGTGTGTCTGAGGCGATGCTACCGCACTTCGGCCCCGCGCGGAACGCGAAATCTCAGATACCTACTCCCCTGACTCTTCCTGGATGTCGGCCTCCTCGGCTTCCGCCGCCTCCTCATCAACGATGAGGCCGACCGCACGGAGCACCTGATCCTGAAGTTGAACCGCGAGTTGAGGGTTCTCACGAAGGAATTGCTTGGCCTTCTCACGCCCCTGACCGAGTTGGTCACCGTCGTACGTGTACCAGGCACCGGCTTTGCGGACGATTCCCTCTTCGACAGCGACGTCGAGCAGGCTGCCTTCACGCGAGATGCCTTCACCGAACATGATGTCGAACTCGGCGAGGCGGAACGGTGGAGCGACCTTGTTCTTCGAGATCTTCGCCCGAACCCGGTTTCCGACGTTGTCGGTTCCCACCTTGATCGCTTCGATGCGTCGGATGTCGATCCGAACGCTCGCGTAGAACTTGAGAGCCCGCCCACCAGGGGTCGTTTCTGGTGAGTTGTGGACCATCACTCCGTCGACCAGGTAATTGTGGTGCCCCTCGACTTCGAGATCGAACTTCCTCATCGAACGTGTGGCAGGCTTCTCGTGGATATTGACGATCGGTACAGGGGTCAACTTCATCCGCTCGACAGCCGACTCGACACTGACAGCCTCGGCACCTCGATGGTGTTTCAACAGCTTGTAGGACATCGGTTCGGGGACATATGGGGCAATAAGAGCGTGCAGTGCCTCGGTACCGTCCTTGTCGAAGACGATCACGGCCTTATCTGCCTTGTCGAAGAGCTTGCACGACAACCCATAGGTGTCGTTCAACAACTCCGTCAGCCGACTCCGTGATGTTCGTTCCATCGCTTCGACACAGATGTCGGAACGACCCGCCGAACCATCGATACGGCGTTCCGCGAACGTTCCATCATCCATGTACCAGATGGCGAGGGCGAACGGTGTGAGTTCCTTGAGATAGTCCCAACTGAAGACCTTCTTGCCTCCGACGTAAACGGCGTCGCGGAGACCATCGAGTTCGATCAGCGGTGTCGTCTCGACCATCAGACCACCCTTGGCATGAGGGCTGATGTTGACGGGGACTCCCTCGAGCAACGAAGCTTTCCACCGAGCATATTCGTCCTGTTTCGGACCGTGACCGAACCGGAACCGCGATTTCATCGTGACGCCGATCGCCTGCACCGCCTTTGGTGAGACCGATCCATCTCCCATGAGACCGCCGAGAACGAGTTGGCGTTGCTGATCTGAGAGGTAGTGCTTCATCGGCATCAGGACTGAGTCGCCAACGGCCAGGTCTCCAGCCTCACGCCACCCCATTGGGGTCGCGATCTTGTGCGGCTCCGTGGCGGCGAACTGTGCGCGTCCGTTCCCTTCAGGCTTGTAGACCGTGAACTGCAGGAAACGCTCGGCGTTGCCGTTGTCGAACCAGTTGACGACGCGCCTCGGCTCGATCTTCCCGGTGTCGGGATCGACCGCGAGCACCTCAACCGGGAGCTTCTGGTTGACGATCTTGCCGATCTTCTCCTGCGTGCCATCAGCCAGCGTCACTCTGGTGCTGTACTGGAAGCATCCGAACATCACACCGATCTTCTCGCGAAGCTGGTTGATGAAGATCACGGTGGTCTGGGAACGGTTGATCGTGCCTGCGAGTTTGCGCAGGGCCTGGGACATCAACCTGGCCTGGAGGCCGACGTGGACGTCCCCCATGTCTCCTTCGAGCTCTGCACGGGGTACGAGCGCGGCGACCGAGTCGATCACGATCACATCGAGCGCTCCCGACCGGATCAGCATGTCGGTGATCTCGAGGGCCTGCTCACCCGTATCGGGTTGTGAGATCAGCAACTCATCGACGTCAAGACCAATCGCCCGGGCGTAGACGGGATCAAGGGCGTGCTCGGCATCGATGAACGCTGCCAGACCGCCGTTGCGCTGCGCTTCTGCGACGATGTGCAGGGCGAGGGTCGTCTTGCCGGAACTCTCCGGCCCGTAAATCTCGATGATTCGGCCGCGTGGCACGCCACCGATTCCGAGGGCGAGGTCGAGGGAGAGTGCCCCCGTCGGGATCGCTGCCATATTGCGGATCTCTTCGTCGCCCATTTTCATGATGGCGCCCTTGCCGAACTGACGCTCGATCTGGGACATGGCCATCTCGATGTTCTTGTCGCGGTCGCCCTGCTTGTCGGTCACGTTGTCTCCTTCTTCGACGTTCCCGTAACGTACCGGGCGCCTGTGACAGATTTGATGTCGCGAATCACAATGATGGTATTCCACGACCGGGAGTTACGGTAGTCGAACACCTGTTCGATGTCGAGGAATTGGGCACGAAGGGGTTGGTGCGCCGTTCCAGAAGCCCATAACTCAGAACGCCAGGAAGGTCTCGAGCTCTCCTTCGTCCACGTCTCCTGTGTCGACGAAACCGAG
>JAMBLK010000177.1 GCA_023336855.1 Actinomycetes bacterium | reverse complement strand
AGATCAGTAGATCAGTGAAGCAGGTCGGTCCCGCGTCTCATGTCTCTGAGACGGCACCTACCCTCGCCCCATGAAACCAAGCCCTGCTCTCGAAGCTGTTGCTGCGGCGGGGGTCGATCACACTGTCGTTCGATTCGAACCTGCTCGGGATCTTGCCGAGGCGGCAGAGCGTCGCGGCACCACCGTCGATCGGATCCTCAAGACGATGGTTGTCCGGACCGGTGAGGGCTCCTACGTCATCGTGCTTGTGCCTGGTGACCGGGTCATCGACTGGGGGGCACTTCGCGACCATCTCGGGCTCCGTCGCCTTGCCCTCGCCGACGCCGATCAAGCCTACGACGCGACCGGATATCGGAGAGGAACGATTACTCCCTTCGGCGTGGCTCCCGCCCTGCCGGTCGTCGTCGATGCAGGTGTCGTCGGCAGGGGCGAAGTTTCTGTCGGAGCCGGCGTCCCCGGGACGGCCATCCATCTCGATGTCGATGATCTGATCGACGCCGTCGGAGCGGTTGCGGTGAGCATCACGAAAGCAGCCGAGGGGCCGCGATGAGTTCCGTACTCTGGTTCCACCAGAACTGGGTCTACGTCGCCCTCACGGCGACGGGTCTGGTCGGCATCTGGGGACTCGTCCTTGCCTCTCTTCGACGTCAACCCGGCCGAGCATTTGGCATCGGCGCCGGGATCGCCATCTCTGCGATCCTGATTCAGGTCGCGGCAGGGACGTTGCTCTACATCGATGGGCTTCGACCGTTGAACGGTTTTCACGTCTTCTACGGTGTCGTTATCGCCATCACGCTGAGCCTCTCATACGTGTATCGAGCGCAACTCCGCCGCCACCCGGCGCTTGCGTACGGATTGCTTTTGCTCTTCGTGATGGGTCTCGGCTTCCGGGCCTGGACCAATGTGTCGTGAAGCCGACTCTATGATTCCCCGGCGAGTGGGAAGGAACACATGCTGCTGAACGGAAAACGTCTGGTGATCACCGGTGTGCTCACCGATGGGTCGATCGCGTGGCACGCCGCCCGAATCGCCCAGGAGCAGGGAGCCGAGATCGTTCTCACCGGGTTCGGGCGAGCGATCCGTCTGACCGAACGCTCGGCGAAGCGGCTTCCCGAAACCCCGCCCGTTTTGGAACTCGACATCAACGATCCGGATCACATGGAGGTACTCGTCGCCGATCTCACCGACCGGTGGGGTGCTGTCGATGGAGCGCTCCACGCGATCGCCTTCGCTCCGGGGGATGCCCTGGGCGGGAACTTCCTTGACACTCCGCCCGATTCCGCTGCGGCTGCATTCCTCACCTCTGCGTTTTCCTACAAAACGCTGGCCTCAGGGTTGCTGCCTCTGATGCGTAACGCAGGCGGCGGGGCTCTCGTCACCCTCGACTTCGACAACTCGTCGGCCTGGCCAGCCTACGACTGGATGGGAGTCTCGAAATCTGCACTGCAGTCGGTCACCCGCTACCTCGCTCGTTACCTGGGCGATGATGGGATCAGGGTCAATGCCGTGTCGGCCGGTCCTCTTGCCACGGTCGCGGCGAAGTCGATTCCCGGGCTCGACGAGTTCATCGACGCCTGGCACAAACGCGCTCCGCTCCCGTGGGACATCTACGATCCGGAACCGGTCGCTCGCATGGTGTGCGTGATGCTGTCGGATTGGGCGCCGTCGACGACCGGCGAGATCATCCACGTCGACGGTGGTTTCCACGCCGTGGCATTGGATCGTCCAACCGGTGAGTCTTGACCGTCGCTTTCCCCCTCCAGCGTCGATCCCCTCGGTAGTCTGACCGCATGTCCCGTGTCTTACTGCTATTTGGAGGCCGCTCGGCTGAGCACGAAGTGTCGTGCACGTCGGCCGTGGCCATCTCCGACGCCCTCCTCGAGGCGGGGCATCGCGTCATTCCGGTCGGGATCGATCGGGACGGGGAATGGTGGATCGTCGATTCCGCCCGTCGCCCGTTCCGGGCCGAAGGAAGGCCTGCGGCGCTTCGGCTACCCGACGGCCGCCTCCTCGTTGGCGACGACGACCTCGGCTACGACGTCGTGTTCCCGGTGCTGCATGGTCCATACGGTGAAGACGGCACCATGCAAGGTGTCTTCGAGATCGCCGGGAAGCCATACGTCGGTTGCGGCGTGCTTCCGTCGGCGCTTGCAATGGACAAGGACATCGCCAAGCAGATCTTCGAAGCGGCAGGCATCCCGACGTCGCGATGGCGGGTCATCCGGGGAGCCGACTATCGGAGCGACCCGTCGGGCACCGTGTCAACTCTGTTGAAGTATCTCGGATCTCCCGTATTCGTGAAACCCGCCGAGCTCGGCTCATCGGTCGGCATCAGCAAGGCAGAGGATCCGGCGAGGGTCAAAGACGCGATCGACGAGGCGCTCCGGTATGGAGACAAGGTCATTGTTGAGGAGTTCATCTCGGGGCGCGAGATCGAGGTTGCCGTCCTTGAGGGGCCGCGAACGGCCCTGCCCGGTGAGGTACATTCGGCGGGCGAGTGGTACGACTACGACTCGAAATACGAGGATGACGCAAGCGAGTTCGAAGTACCCGCCAGATTGTCGGACCGCCGTGTCGCCGAAGTGCGTGCCCTTGCCGGCAGAGCGTTCGATGCGATCGAAGGCAGAGGTCTTGCACGCGTCGACTTCTTCTTCGAGGAGAGCGGGCGCGGTTTCCTCATCAACGAAGTGAACACCATGCCCGGTTTCACACCGATCTCCGGATTCCCGAAGATGTGGATGGGGACCGGCATGACCTACGCCGAACTCTGCAACGAACTGATAGAGATCGCCCTGGCCAAGTAAGGACCGCCAGTT
>JAMBLK010000176.1 GCA_023336855.1 Actinomycetes bacterium | reverse complement strand
TCTCCTCCGGCGGTGCCGTAGGGGGCGAACGCGGGCAGTGCGGCGATCGCTCCTTCGGTCTCCTTGGGGCCCCAGTCGAACGACGGGCGGCCGCCGAAGAGCATCTGTATCTCGTCGCCGAATATGACCGACGGCTCAGCGTCGCGCAGCCACTTGATGAGGTCCCTCGCCTTGTCTGGCTCGAGCCCTTCGACCAGTTCCCAGTTGACGGAGACCGCGGGTGCACCGCCGCATGCTCCGGAGCATTCGACGTGTTCGACCGAGATCATGCCATCCGGCGTCGTCTCGCCGTCGAGGACACCGGTCTCATCTTCGATCGCCTCGAGCACAGCGTCGGCACCCCGCAGGTAACACGAGATGGAGGTGCAGACCGAAACGAGATACTTTCCGACCGGCTCACGCTTGTACATCGTGTAGAACGATGCGACGGCCTGCACCTGTGCGGATGTGAGACCGGTGAGTTCGGCAACTTCACGCATCGCGTCGTCTGTGACATGGCCGTGCTCGAGAGCGGCGACGTACAGCAGCGGCATGACGGCAGACCTCTTCTCGGGATACTGCTCGAGGAGCTCGTTCGCCCGCTCCTGGTTCTCGGTACTCCAGTGGTTGATCATCGGTCGACGTCTCCCAGTACGGGGTCGAGTGACGCAAGGGTCGCGATGACATCGGGCACGATCTGGTCGGTCAACATCACGGGCAGTGCTTGGACGATCGCGAACGATGGTGTTCGCGCATGGAGACGCCAGGGCTTCGAGCCGCCCTTCGACACGAGGTGCATGCCGAGCTCGCCTCGCGGCGACTCAACGGCCTGGTAGACCTCACCGGCCGGTGCTTTGAATCCTTCGGTGAAGAGCTTGAAGTGGTGAATCAATGCCTCCATCGATTCGTCGATGCGTTTGCGAGGAGGCGGCGTGACCTTGCGATCGTCGGTGCGATAGTCGCCCGGCGGCATCGTCTCGAGAACCTGCTGAACGATGCGCAGGGACTGGCGCATCTCTTCCATGCGCACGAGATAGCGGTCGAGCGTGTCTCCGTGCTTGCCGAGTGGCACGTCGAACTCGTACTGCTCGATTCCGCTGTACGGAAAGGCTTTTCGGAGGTCGAAGTTCACACCGGAAGCCCTGGCCGCTGGCCCCGTGACGCCGTATGCCTGCGCTTCTTCGGGGGTGAGGACGCCCACCCCACGGGTCCGGTCGAGGAAGATCGGGTTGCGGTTGAGTAAGTCCTCGTAGTCATCGAGGCCGGATCCGACGATGTCGAAGATCCCGTCGATGTCCTCTTCCCAACCTTCGGGGAGGTCGGCTGCGACGCCTCCGGGACGGATGTAGTTGTGGTTCATCCGAAGGCCCGTGACCTTCTCGAAGAAGGCGAGAATCGCTTCGCGATCCCGGAACCCATAGATCATCATCGAGAGGGCGCCGATGTCCATCCCGAACGTCGCGACCCAGATGAGGTGACTCGCCACACGGTTGAGTTCGGTCATCAGGATCCGGATCGCCTGGGCCCGGGGAGGGATTTCGACGCCGAGCAGCTGCTCAACAGCGAGCGAGTAGCAGAGCTCATTGTTCAGCGGCGATAGGTAGTCCATGCGAGTGACGTTCGTGCCGCCTTGCATGTACGTCAGGTTCTCGGCGGTCTTCTCCATGCCCGTGTGGAGGTAGCCGATGATCGGTTTGACACGCCGGATCGTCTCCCCGTCGAGTTCGAGGTGGAGCCGGAGGACGCCGTGCGTCGCCGGGTGCTGCGGACCCATGTTGAGGATCTGGCGCTCGTCCTCGGTGATGGTCGGCTGATCGATGAAGTCGTCGTCGACGGCGATGCCCCGCTGAATCTGCAGCGCAGGATCTATGTCCCGGGGCAGCAGTTCCTGTGCACCTTCGTCGGTGGCGTTGGCAATCCAGTCCGGCTCTTCGGTACCTGCGACCCAGATGTCGTGAGCGCGGCGCCGCTCGTCGGCATCCAGACTTCCGTCAGCTGAACCGGTTGGCGGTTCGAGCATCGGTGCCTGGGCATCGCCCTCGGTGTTATTTGGCGTATCGCTCATGACGACTTGTGTGATCCTTTGAACTGCACCGGGACCGAGCCGACGCTGTAGTCCTTGCGCAGCGGGTGGCCTTCCCATTCGTCGGGGAGAACAATTCGCGTCAGATCCGGGTGCCCTTCGAACACGATGCCCATCAGGTCCCAGACTTCACGTTCGTAGAAGTTCGCACCTGCATAGATCGAAGAAATCGACTGGACGGTGGGATCGTCGCCGGGGACACCGACCTTGATGAGTAGGCGCTTCGTATGTTGCATCGACAGGAGGTTGATGACGACGTCGTAGCGGGGCTTGCGGTTGAGGTGATCGACGGAGCAGACGTCGATGAAGGTCTCGAACCCAGCATCGTTCACTGCTTCGACGAAGGAGATGAGTTCTTCTCTGGATACGGTTGCCGTGTCCTGACGAGGTCCTGCGAGCGGTTCGAACGAGGTGAAGACGACGTTCGGAAACGGTTCGGCAAGACCGGCGAGAATGCGATCGTCGGGAAGGACGCGAGCAACGGCTTCCTCCGCGGCTTCGTCCGTCTCCTGAGGCTCTTCCTGGGGTGTGCTCTCTTCGGCCATTACAGGAGCCCCGTGGAGCGGCGAATCTCTCCAGCCATGATCTTGTCTTGGAGCGTCAGGATTCCGTGCATCAGGGACTGCGGCCCTGGCGGGCATCCCGGCACGTAGACGTCGACAGGAACGATCTCGTCGACGCCCTGCACCAGGGCATAGTTGTTGAACATGCCTCCTGTTGAGGCACATGCCCCCATGGAGATGACCCACTTCGGCTCCGCCATCTGGTCATAGACCTGGCGAAGAACAGGGGCCATCTTCTGAGAGAGCCGCCCTGCCACCACCATCAGGTCGGCCTGGCGTGGGGACGCTCGGAATACTTCCATTCCGAATCGTGCGAGATCGTGATGCGCGGCACCGGTCGCCATCATCTCGATGGCGCAGCACGCGAGACCGAACGTCGCCGGCCACATCGACCGGGTTCTCGTCCAACTGATGCCCTTGTCCAGCGTCGTGAGGAGGAAGTTCGGGTTGTGTACTTCGGCGGCCATCAGGCGGCCTCCTCGACCTGCGGATCGGGGGCGACGACCTTGCGGTAGCGGGCGCGGTGGGCGACGTTCCAGTCGAGCGCACCCCGCTTCCAGACATAGCCGAGGGTCTCAATGAGGAGGAGCATGAAGATCCCGACGGCGGCGATCCCGGCCCAGCCGAACTCGTCCATACGAACGGCCCAGGCGAAGAGGAAGATGATCTCGACGTCGAAGATGACGAACAACATGGCGACGAGATAAAACTTCACGGGGAACCGCTCGACCGGTTCCTGGAGGGGGACGATGCCGCACTCGTAGGGAGCGAGCTTCTCGGGTGTCGGGTTGTTCGGTGCAACCCGCCACGACATCCACATCGCGGCCACCGCGAACACGAGTCCGAGGATGAACATCAGAGCGATCGGGAGATACGCGAGAAGATCCATATACGGGGCGTGAGTCTACGGACAGTCGCGCAGCTTGCCCAAAACGGCGGCCAGGGTCAAAGGACCCGAACAGTCGGTGGTTGGATATCGGTTATTGGTCACCGGTGAAGACTCGTTCTTCCTGCTCACAGTTCATAGCTCGCAGCTCAGGCCGCCTGCCTACGCTCTCGGCCGTGACACAGCTGCCTGACCGCCCTTTGTTTGCCGACCGCTCCTTGCTGCTCTGGGCGATCATCGGCGACGTCGTTGTGCTGGTTGGGATGACAGTCTTCGGATTCCTGACTCATTCCACGCTCGACGAGACATGGCGATTGTTCGTCACGACGCTCGGTGTTCTGGTCGCCTGGGCTGCAATCGCCCCATGGTTCGACACGTTCTCGGACACCACGCTGAAACGGCCCTCCGCAGTGTGGAAGGTCGCCCTGGCGTGGACAATCGCTGCGCCATTCGCCGCGTTCCTGCGGGGATGGATCCTGGGCGTCGGAATCTCAGCAACGTTCGTCCTGGTCCTGATCGCAACGAACGGCCCCGCATTGGTTGCTTGGAGAGCGGGACTCGCGGCCTACCTGGGACGGAAGTAGCAAGTACGAAGTAGAAAGTAGAGCGTAGAGAGACGGAGCCCGGCGTCGAGTCTGGTTTCTTTCTACTTTCTACTTTCTACTCCCGATGCTTTGATCCGACGAACGCCGGGGAGATCTACGGCCCGTTCAATGGCGACATAGACGTGTTCCGCCATGCCTCTCTCTTCTGGTTCAAGGAGGTTTGCCATCACTTTCAACACCCACTCCATGAGTGGCCGTGACCGCAGACCAACCGTCGTGAGCGTTCGCATCACCGAAGGATTCCCGATCGCCGAGACGAAGATCCGCGCAACCCGGTGGTACGCCGCGTACTCAGAAATGAGCGCCTCGTCGTACGCGGTCAGCTTCGCCGGGCCGTCGGTGGCCAGGGCCTCGGAGATGAATCCAGCAGCGAGCCGCCCGGTCTCGTAGGCATAGTCGATGCCCTCCCCGTTGAACGGATTGACGGCTCCAGCGGCGTCGCCTACCAACACCCAGTTCCGTCCCGTTTTTGGGCCGACGGAGAAGGCCATCGGAAGTTTCCCTCCGATTGGGCGAGCGATCGGATCCTCCTGGATCTGCCAGTGCTCGGGAAGGCTGGCGAGGTAGGCCTCGAGAATCCGACTCGTGTTGATGTCCTTCCATCCCTTGAACGTGGAAACGAGTCCGGCGCCGACGTTGATAGTTCCGTCCCCCATCGGGAACACCCACCCATATCCCGGCATCGCTCGACCTTCGCGATCGCGGATATCGAGTTGGCTCTCGATGTATCCATCGGTCGAGTTCGGACTCTCCCAGTATCCCCGTACGGCGAGGCCGAACGGATAGTCACGGCGACGCTGCGTGCCGAGTTGCCGACCGAAGCGGGACAGTGACCCGTCGGCGACCACGATGTAGCCCGGCGTGACGATCTCAGGCTCCTCGCCCTGTCGATGGAGTTCGACGGCAGTAAGGTCGCCATCGTCGACGACCGCGACGGCTTCGACACCCTGGAGAACTGTGGCGCCTTCTGCCTGGGCGAGAGCGGCGACACGGCCGTCAAGATCGGCGCGGCGGAGCGTGGCCCCCCAGTTCGGATAGATGGAGTGCTCCGGCCATGGCATCTCAAGCATCACGTCGCCGGCGTAGGACCGGAGGCCGACAACGCGATGAACGTCCGGCCGCTCGAAATCGAATCCCATGTCGACGAGTTGACGAACCGCTCTCGGGGTCAAGCCGTCACCGCACGCCTTCTCTCTTGGATAACGCTTCTTCTCGACCAGTGTGACGTCGATGCCGTTCCTGGCGAGCCAGAAGGCGGCCGCGGCTCCACCGGGACCACCACCGACCACAAGCACCTGAGAGGAAGACGACATGGGCACGAGGCTAGGAGTGCATTACGGCGAACGTACCGGCGTAGAATCGCGCTCTACGAGACGAGGATGAAGTGACCGATCAACAAGCGTTCGCCGGTACCCGACCGATTGCGTGGCCGCGTGCCGCCATCGGCGCCGCCTCCTTCTTCGGCCTTATGGTCGTCCTGTTCATCGTGATCCCGAACCAGTTCGTCACGTCTGATCCGTCGCAAGTCGCGCAGATCATCACCATCGCCTA
>JAMBLK010000175.1 GCA_023336855.1 Actinomycetes bacterium | reverse complement strand
CTTCGACTCGGCCACGACGATCGCCAGGACGTCGCCGTAGTAGGACGTCCGGCCTCCCTCGGGGATGAACACCGGCCAGTCCTGGTGGATGATTCCGACGTGCAATCGGCCGGGGACGTCGGAGGCCGTCAGGACGGCGATCACGCCTTCGACGGCCTCAGCCGCCGAGGTTTCGATGCGGATCACGTCGGCGCGGGCGTGGTCGGTGAGGCGCAGAGCACCCTGGAGCAGACCCTCGGGCCTGATGTCGTCAACGTAGCCCCGATCACCGAGCGCCAGTGCAATGCCCTCGTACTTGGCACCCGGGTCTCCGATCCCCGTCGGTGACCTCGGTGCGACCACCTCATCTGTCACCAACAGGTCGATCGCCTCGAAGATCTTCGTGTACCCGGTGCAGCGGCACAGATGCGCTCCCAGGCGACCCTTGATCGTCTTGTGGTCGAGGTCGCTTCCCTTCTGGTCGATGAGCGACTTCGTGCGGACGAGGATGCCCGGTGTGCAGAAGCCACACTGGAGGGCACCGGTTGCGGCGAAGGCGTCGGCGAGTTGGATCCGCTCCTCGACCTCGAAACCTTCAAGGGTCGTGACGGTCTTACCTGCGGCCTTCTCCATTGAGACGAGGCAACTCTGGATCGCCTTGCCGTTGAGCAAGACCGTGCACGCCCCACACTGCCCCGATGGCGAGCAGCCATCCTTGGGGGAAGTGATACCAAGTTCTTCGCGAAGGGCGGAGAGGAGGTGCGGATGATCGCTGGAAACTTCGACCGGGAGCGCGTTGACGGTGAACGAAGTAGTTGTCATCGCTGATCCTTCCCGGTATTCCTATACCGTATCATCCTCGTTCAGTTGACATTTTGTCAATTCAGACCGAAAGGTTGTCGGTCCCCAGCGCACTACAGTGGCCGTCCCGCAACACGGGAGAGGTGATGTCGGAATATCGAGCCGAGTTCATGGTCGAACCATTTGTCGAAGGATCACTCGGACCACCCGTGCTGGCCGCCATCGACGCCGTGACCACACGTGGATTCGAGCCGCAAGTGGGGGCGTTCGGTACAACCATCAACGGCGATGCCAACGACGTCATTGAGGCTCTCAGCGAGATGCTCAATGCCGCGATGGAAGCGGGGGCGAGTCGCGTCACCGTCCAGGTCGACCGGGATCACGCATCCTGATGGTGGAGCACCCGGTCGTGGCAGCCATCCGGCCGGCGCTCGAAGCCTCCGGGAACACCATCGTGGACCCCACCGACGCCGGGGCGCTCGATGTTCCCATCGAGTGGGAGGGGGAGACGGTGGCCTACGCACGGGTCGGATCACTCGCCGATGCACTGGACAACCTGGTGTCCCGAATCGAGCAAGAGCTCGGTGGGCTGCTGCCCGACCTCGACCGGACCGGCAAGCAGATAGCGGTACGCCTCCTCGACGAACGAGGCGCGTTCCTGCTCCGAAGATCCATCGAAGACATCGCCGACATGATGGGTGTGAGTCGCATCACGATCTACAACTACCTGAATGCGATCCGGGAGTGAAGGTTCGGGGTACCCCGTCGGCCACGCGAGTTGACATTTCGTCAACCATCCGGCAATCATCAGACTGATGGCTTCGCTGAGAGATTGGGTGGATCGGCAGGTGAACGCGAGATGAGTATCAGCCTCAGCAACAAGCAACGCCGCTATCTCGCATATAGCATTCCGGTCCTCGCCGTCTTCGCGGCCCTTCTCTTCGGGGCGATCATGCTCGTGTTGCTTGGCGCCAACCCGTTCGAGGGCTACTCCGAGATGTTCATCGGAGCCTTCGGTTCCGGCGACGCCCTGATCGCGACGCTCCTCAAGGCCACGCCGCTGCTCTTCGTCGGAACCGGCATCGTCATCGCATTCCGTGCGGGCGTCATCAACATCGGCGCCGAAGGTCAGATGGTCCTCGGTGGTCTCTTCGCCACGATGGCGGCTCTGTACCTGCCGGAGATGCCGGGTGTCATCATGGTCCCGCTGGTCCTCATCGCCGGGGTCATCGGCGGTGCGATGTGGGGTTGGATCCCCGGCGCTCTGAAGGCCTATTACCGCGTCAACGAGATCCTGAGCACGATCATGCTGAACATCGTGGCCGTGCAGTTGATGGCATATCTGCTTCGCGGCCCGCTCATCGATCCCGCGGAGATAGAGCGCGGCACCCGCATTCCACAGACTGCGAGACTTACAGAGTCCGCCGACCTTCCGATCCTCTTCGGCGATCGTCTCCACATCGGACCCGTCCTCGCCGTCCTGTGCGCCATCGCCACCTACTACCTGCTGTGGCGGACGCCGCTGGGATATCGCCTACGCGCCGTTGGTCTCAGCGAGCATGCCGCCCGATACGCCGGAATCCCCGTCCGGAGGACGATCGCACTCGCCCTCACGTTGTCGGGCGCACTCGCCGGGCTCGCAGGTGCCGTCCTCGTCTTCGGAAGTGAGAGCCATCGGATGGTGACCGATGGTTCGACGATGGGGTTCACCGGTGGAGCCGGCTTCAACGGCATCGTTGCGGCGCTGCTGGGTGGGCTCCATCCGCTGTGGACGATCCCGGCTTCCTTCCTGTTCGGTGGTCTCATCGTCGGCGGTCAGGCTCTGCAGCGTGCCGTGCAGGTGCCGTCGGCGCTGATCGTCGCCCTGAACGGTCTCGTTGTCATCTTCGTCGTGGCCGCCGATCGGTACCGGGCGAAGTTGCTCGCCGTCGAAACCCGCGAGGAGGCGTCCGCCCAACCCGACGGCGATGATGATTCGGAGGTTCACGCCGCGAGCGGGATGGGTGTGGTGCATGACGCAGCGCCCGACGGGACCCACTCGTTCGATCCGGAGGACTCGTCATGAGCGAGATCTTCACTACCGCCGTCATGGTTGCGGTCGTGGCGTCCGCCATCCGCCTGGCCGTACCTCTCCTCCTTGCCTCTCTTGGCGAGACGTTCGGTCAGCGAAGCGGCGTCCTCAACCTCGGTGTCGACGGGATCATGCT
>JAMBLK010000174.1 GCA_023336855.1 Actinomycetes bacterium | reverse complement strand
GGACGCCTGGTGGGTTCCCCGGTCTTCAACACCGGTGTCGGGTTGCAATGCGGCCCGAGGGGTTCGATTCCCTGCACCTCCGCGGTCGACCCGAAGGCTGGTGACTGGTGACGGGCGACTCTTGTCCTCTCGGGTCGTTCGTCTCTGCCGGGTAGCGGTGCTGCCCGATACGATGAACGGATGCGTTCCGACTCTTGGTGGGGAACTGACCGGGGGATGAGGCGGAGTCGCGCGAGCTGGAGCAGGTCACTGTGACGTCTGCCTCAGACTCGACGAAGGGCGGAATGCCTCCACCGTGGCCGGATGGGCATCCAGACGTCATCCCGACCGGAGCGCCACGAGGGTGGAAGAGAGCCCGGCTGGCCGCCGATGGCGAGGTGCACGTTGCGGCACTGTATTCGGATGAATCCGTTGATCTGTGGTCGTTGACGGGCAAGGCGTTCTGTCACATGGGTGGCGATCCATTCGAGCCCGGGCATCTCGCCAGCTGCAAGTGTGGTCTTCGAGTCTGGGATTCTCGGCGTCGACTCGATCATGATCTGTCATGCGGAGTTGGTGCTTCGGTCATGCCCGTGGCCGTGCTGTGTGCGGTGGAGTGGCAGCCTCCGAGCGTTCAGGAGGAGCGGTGCCGCCGGGTTGCCGCGACAACCTTGCTCGGTGTCTCAGTTCGAAAGTACTGCCTTCTCTGTACGAAACCAGCAGTCAGTGGATTCGTACACGGACGCTCGCTGAGCCGAACGACGTGGGAGTTGTGGGCGGCGTGTGAAGACTGCGCCGACGAATCGTGGATAACGATCGAAGATGCAGCAAAGAGCCTCGGTGTCCCAATCATCGTGGACCCGTGGCTTCCGTAGGACGGAGTAGCTGAGTAGCGCAGTAGATCAGTAGCCCCGCGACACTGATCTACTGCTCTACTGATCTACTCTTTCGCGTACAGCTCTTCGATGTCGTCGCCGTACTTTGCCATCACCGCGCGACGCTTGACCTTCAGGCTCGGGGTGAGCATGCCGTTCTCTGGAGCGAACTCCTCTTCTTCGAGAACGAAGCCCTTCACCCTCTCGTAACCTTTGATTCCACCGGAGAGACGATCGATCTCGCGCTGGTAGAGGTCGTTGACCTTCTCGCTCTCGAGGAGGGCCTCTTCTCCGAGGTCACCCAGGCCATGATCCTCTGCCCACTTCGCCAGGGCAGTCATGTCGGGGACGATCACGGCGACGTTGTACGGCCGCTGCTCGCCGTAGACCATGATGTTCGTAACGTATCCGGACAGCTGGAGCTGCTCCTCGATCGGTGATGGCACGACGTACTTGCCGTTCTCGAGCTTGTACTGCTCCTTGATGCGGCCACGGATGTAGATGAAGCCGTCTTCATCCTTGTAACCGAGGTCGCCGGTTCGGAATCCACGATCCGGCGTCAGAACCTTTTCGTTCTCTTCGGGCAGGTTGTAGTAGCCCAGCATCACGTTCGGTCCATGGACGACGATCTCTCCGATCGTCGGGTCGCCCGTGACATCGGTGTCGATGTCGACCCGAACATTGGGGATCTCCTTGCCGACCGACCCAACGCGTCGTGTTCCCGGGTAGTTGCAACTCGAGACGGGAGACGTCTCGGTGAGTCCATACCCCTCGTACACGGTCATCCCGAGAGCGGAGATGAACTCAGCCACTTCGACGTTGATCGCTGCCCCGCCGGAGATCGAGTACTTCAGCCTCCCGCCGAAACCAGCACGAACCTTTGAGAAGACCAGCTTGTCGTAGAGGCCGTGCTGCATCTCGACCCATCGTGTGGTCCTGCCTTGAGAGGCCAACTCGGCCCGCTTCTTCTCGTTCGCCATTGCCCGGTCGAAGATCATCTTCGTGGCTCCACCCTTGGCCGCCATCATCTTCTGGAGCCCGTCGTACACACGGTTGTAGACCGCCGGGACGGAGACCAGCATCGTCGGCTTGATCTCAGGGAGATCGTCCATCAGGGTCTTGGCGCTCGTCAGACCGGCGGATGCGCCGGCACCGATCATGAAGTGCAGTTCGATCGTCTGCCCGAACGAATGGGCCCACGGAAGGAAGGATGCGAAACGATCGGTGGAATCGAAATCGAACAGATCTTGGCCGACGTTCACGTTGCTCATGAAGTTGCTGTGGGAAAGCATCACACCTTTTGGGCTGCCGGTCGTCCCTGATGTGTAGATCAGTCCGGCGAGGTCCTCGGAAGCCGGGTGGACAGTGTCGACCGGCGCCTCAGCGCCCCGGGCGAGGAGTTCAGCCCACGTGATGGCCTCGCCACCTGCTTCGCCGTTGATCACGATGACGTGCTCGAGTGCAGGGAGCTGGTCGTGATGGTCCTCGAGTTGGGCCCGGATTCCGTCGTCGGCGACAATGGCGATCTTCGCTCCGGAGTCACCGATGATGAACTCCCACTCCTTGGAGAGTTGTGCCTCGTACATGGGCACCCATGCTGCGCCGAGCCCGTACGTCGCGTAGGCACCGACGGCCCACTCGACACGGTTGTCGGAGATCACGGCAACACGATCGCCCTGCTCGAGTCCGAGTCCGGCGAGCCCCGCACGTGCGAAGTCGACTTGCTCACCGAAGTCGTGATAGGTCATCCAGGACCAACCGTCGGCCTGGCGGGTCCCAAAGATGGGCTTCTCCGCATAGAGTCCGACACTTGATTCGTACAACTCGACGAGATTGCGGTACTGGGTTCCCACGGTGCCTCCAGGATCGTCCGGAACCCCACGATAGCGACGCGGATGCGCACAAGACAGGGCGCAATCGTGGTCTCGGGATATCCTGGCCCGATGAGTAACCGCAGAACCTTTGGACAGGCCGTTCGGGAGGCCCGACTCGCCAAGGGAATGTCGATGGGTCAGCTCGCCACCGCCGTCGAACGCTCGACCTCTTCGGTGCGCCGCTGGGAGCGCGATCAGGGTGTTCCGACTGAGACCGTCGTCCAAGAACTCATCGTTGTCCTGAACCTCGACGAGGCCGAGACTGTGGCGTTGGCCGCAGCTCCTCCTCCCGTTGTCGCCGCTGTCCCGCAGTCCGGGGAGCCGTCGGACGCGACGCGGGCCACGTCGGCTTCGCTGACGAACACTGCTCCGACGACGGCTCAGCCGTCGGGTGAGACCGGCGGTTGGCTCTCGTCTCTGCGAGATCCAGAGAAGCCGTGGCTTGGTTACCTGCGGGCCACGCTGACCGTCATCGTCCTGCTCGTGCTCGCATGGGTATTGGTGTGGGCGCTCAAGGGCTTCCTCGACGCCTTCGGCGATGTCTGGGAGTCCCTGTGGGTTGACACGCCCTGAGGTGTCTACACGATCGCCCGGATGATCAGCCCGGCCGCTCCGATGAGTGAGAGCAGCAGGATCGCCTTGCGAACGGCGCCCTGTGAGACACGGTTCCTGAAACGGAAGCTCACCAGATAGCCGGCGACGAGCGCCGGGAAAAGGATCACGGCGACACGAACGTCTGACCCGGTGATATTCCCTGTCAAAGCCCTGGCCGAGATCGTGATCAGGAGACCGATCGTGAAGATAGCCGCGAGGTTCGACCGCACCGTTGGGCCGTCATCCCTCGTGTAGAGGAGAGCAAGCGGAGGGCCACCGATCGAGGCGATGAAGCCTGACACTCCGGATGCCAGGCCGGCGCCGAATTCGGAGAGCGGGGTTCTCTTCACGTGGAAGCCCGACGAGATGATGACGACCGCTCCGGCAACGACCAGCGCAATAGCGATGTCGAGGGCTTGTTGAGTCGCGATGGCGAGGAGGCCGACTCCGATCACGGCTCCTGGAACTCGTCCCCCAATGATCCATCCGACACCCGACAGTTGGATGTGGTGGCGTTCACGCCACGCCATCGAGATGGTCAGCGGGAGGGTGATCAGGAGTTGTGGGACGGGGGCGAGGGATGGATT
>JAMBLK010000173.1 GCA_023336855.1 Actinomycetes bacterium | reverse complement strand
GATGGATGAGGGCCTGCGGTTCGCGATTCGTGAGGGTGGCCGGACGGTTGGTGCCGGCCGGGTTGTAAAGATCATCAAATAGATAGGAGTACTCGGTACCAAGTACTGAGTACTGAGTACTGGAGCGAAGCGACCAATGGCTAGTGACAAGAGACCGCCGATCACACTCGCGTGCGAGAAGTGCAAGCGGCGGAACTACGTGACGACGAAGAGCAAGAGCAACACCAGGGAGCGCCTGGAGTTGAAAAAGTACTGTCGCTGGTGCCGCGAGCACGTAGCGCACAAGGAAACGCGCTAACGCTCGTCCCGTGCATCTGAGCAGCCGAGTAGCGGGGCGTTGATTGCCCGGCCGCTCGGTTTCTCGCGTCTCACGTAACGACTGCGCCTAGCCTTGATACTCATGACACCAGCGGAGATGGAAGGCCTTGTCATCGGACCGGTGGCGCATCACGTCGGCCGGGAACGTGTTGCCGCCTTCGTCGACGTGACCGGAGACGATGCCGAACGTTGGCGTGACCACGCACCACCCGGGTACGCCGCAGCGCTCCTCTTCGCCGTCGCCGGAGAGTTCCTCACCGACCCGCGCATCGCTCCGTACCTCGCGACGCTGATCCACATCGACCAGCAGTTCACCTTCTCGGGACCAATCCCCGTCGATGCCGACGTCGTCGTCACAGGAACGGTCGATCGTGTTCGCGAACGCGGCGGCGCCTACTTCGTGACATTCGTGGCGACCGGTGAAGTAGCAGGCAATGTCGTCTTGGAGAGTCGGTCGACGTTCCTCATGTCGGACGAAGCCGCGGCCGAAGTCGCGACCGACGAGGTTGAGCCAGCGGTCGTCCACCGAGGTCCGAACGACGCACCGGGAGAGATCTCCGAGGCTCAGGTCGGATCGGTCCTCACCATGTCAAAGTCGGCAAGCCGTCAGGACCTCATCCGCTACTCGGCTGCCACAGGCGACTTCAACCCGCTGCACTGGGATCACGAGTCGGCACGGGCCGCAGGACTCCAGGGCGTCGTGGTCCACGGGCTTCTGATGCTCTCCTGGCTTGCCCAGCAAGCGAGCGCTTTCAGCACCGAGCCAGCACCGATCGCCACGATCAAGGTGCGGTTCCGGAGTGCCCTCCGTCCGGCAGAGGCTGCACGAATCGAAGCCACCGTCAAGACCGTCGCGACCGATGGCCGGGAGGCCAAGGTCGGGCTCCGGCTCTCTGCCGGGGACACCGACGTCGCCACGGGTTCCGCCGTCATTCGGCTCGAGGCGGTAACCCGGTGAGCAGTCCTGAGGTCGAACGGTATGAAGAGAGCGAGCTCGTGGAGCGCGCCAGCCGGGGTGACCAGGCCGCGTTCACCGAACTCGTGAGAGCCCACCAGAACGAGGTGTACACGTTGGCCGTCCGCATGGTTGCCGACCGGGAACTCGCATACGACGTCGCGCAAGAGGCGTTCGTTCGTGCATGGCGAGCCATCGCACGGTTCCGCGGCGACGCCAAGTTCTCGACGTGGATGCACCGCATCACCGTGAACACGGCATTCACACATAGGGACCGGCGCAAGAGAACACAGACCGACTCCCTCGACGACATCTACCGCGAACCCGAGTCGGCGTCGTTGAGTCCGGAGCGGGGCGGCGAGAGCGCTGCGATGCGAGGTCCGCTCGAGGATGCGCTGAAGGAGTTGCCGGAATCGCTACGGGCGGTTGTGGTTCTCAAGGATGTGTACGAGTGGAGCCACACGGAGATCGCTGAGCATCTCGACATCTCGGTGACGGCGGCGAAGGTTCGGCTCCACCGGGCACGCAAGTCTCTGCGCCTCACACTGTGGCGGCATCAGGACGAGGAGGAATCATGAGCACCAACTGCACTGTCGTTCGCCTTCGTCTCCCCGGCGTCGACTCAGTCGACGATCTCGGCGAGCGACTTGCCGGCCATGTCGAGACCTGCCTCACCTGCCAGGCCGAGGCCGCCCGTTACCGCACGCTGCGGCATCGCCTCGGCGGTCTCTCCAAGGTGACGCTCAGGGCGCCGTCGACCCTGGTGCCGTCCCTGGTATTCCGGATCGAGCATTCGGACGAAGAAGCGGCGAGCGACCGGGGCGTCGTGATTCGTCGGGCCGCTATCGCGGCCTCTGCCGCAGCCGGTGCGGCGGTCGCTGCCACTGCCGGCACGATCATCGTGATCGGCCTCCGCCGCGCCCATCACGCAGCCTGAGCGGGCTCCGGCGGCGTGGTCGGTACTGGGTGAAGCCTCTCTCTTGTTGCCGGCAGCTGGAGGCTGGTAGCCGGCAGCTCTTGCGGTTCTCCTCCGCTACTCCCCTCATCCGGTACGATGGAGTCGACAACGAGACATTGTGCTTTGCTGCGGCTGCTCCATATACTCTCGGCTCGGGCCTCAACCGGCCGGAGGGGTGTAGCTCCAATTGGCAGAGCGCCGGTCTCCAAAACCGGATGTTGTGGGTTCGAGTCCCGCCACCCCTGCCCACTCAGGAGGAGTGCAGTTGAACCGCGAAATGCGTCGCCTTCAGGCGAAAGAGGATGAACGCGCTAAGAAGAAGCGCGCTGAGCGCGCTCAGCCGAAGAAGAAAGAGCGCATCGGCATCCGCCAGTACTTCCGAGAAGTGCGCCAAGAATTGAAGAAAGTCGCGTGGCCGTCACGCGAGGAACTCACGACCTACACGGTTGTCGTGTTCGCCGTCACCACGGTCATCACGCTGTTCGTGTTCGGCCTCGATTGGGCCTTCTCGAAGGGCGTCCTCTACGTGCTGGAGAACCTGACCTGATGAACGAGACGACACAGGAGATCCTCGAGGACGAGGACGATCCCGCCGCGGAAGTAGTCGAGGAGAAACCCCTCAGCCCCTACGACCTGCCGGGCGACTGGTACGTCGTCCACTCGTACTCCGGGTATGAGAAGAAGGTCAAGGCGAACCTCGAGACCCGCGTTCGGTCGATGCACCTCGAGGACAAGATCTTCGACGTCTCCATCCCGATGGAAGAAGTCATCGAGTACAAATCGGGCAAGAAGGTCACCGTCGAGCGCAAGAAATTCCCCGGGTACGTGCTCGTCCGCATGTACCTCGACGACGACTCGTGGTATGCCGTGCGCAACACACCGAGCGTCACCGGATTCGTCGGATCCCAAACCAAGCCCACACCGCTGTCTCGCCGTGAGGTAGAGCGCATCCTCGGTGTGGAGAAGGAAGAGGGCAAGAGGGAGAAGCCCACGTTCAAACCGGCCTGGGAGGTCGGCGAGACCGTCCGGGTGGTCGAAGGCCCCTTCGCCGACTTCAACGGCGTCATCGAAGACATCAACATGGACCAGTCGAGAGTCCGGGTCCTTGTTGACATCTTCGGCCGTGAAACACCGGTCGAACTCAACTTCGACCAAATCGTCAAGTACTAGATCCCGAGCGAGGTTCCCTGATGGGTCGCAAGAAACTGATGACCGTGCTGAAACTGCAGATCCCCGCCGGCCAGGCGAGTCCTGCGCCGCCGGTCGGTCCCGCACTCGGCCAACACGGCGTGAACATCATGGACTTCGTCCAGGCGTACAACCACGCCACGGCGAGCCAGTCCGGGACGATCGTCCCCGTGGAGATCTCGATCTACGAGGATCGCAGCTTCACGTTCATCACGAAGACGCCACCGGCCGCCGTCCTGCTGCGTCAGGCCGCACGACTCGAGAAGGGTTCGCCGGAACCGCACAAGGAGAAGGTCGGCAGTGTCACCAGTGCCCAAGTGCGCGAGATCGCCGAGATCAAGATGCCGGACCTGAACGCCAACGACATCGAAGCAGCGATGAAGATCGTCGCGGGCACCGCCCGTTCGATGGGAATTGTTGTCGAAGGCTGACGCCTTCGACGAGTATCAAGTACTGAGTACTGAGTACTTGATACTCAGTACCAGCTAGGTGGGAGAGGCTTGAGGTCTCGTCTGCACCACGAGGAGAAGAAGACGATGGGCAAGAGCAAGAACCGCAAGAACATCGACAGCGGATACGACAAGCAGAACTACTACGGCCCGGAAGAGGCTCTGGGAATTCTCCGCAACCTCTCGTTCGCGAAGTTCGACGAATCGGTCGACATCTCATTCAGACTGGGCATCGACGCCCGGCAGGCGGACCAGATCGTTCGCGGAACCGTCAGTCTCCCGAACGGAACCGGCAAGGACGTCAAGGTCGTTGTCTTTGCAGAGTCCGACCAGGCTCGCGAGGCTGAAGAAGCCGGCGCCGACCTCATCGGTGGCGCAGAACTCGCCGAAGCCATGAAGTCGGGAAAGCAGTCCCTCGATTTCGACGTCGTGATCGCTGTTCCCTCGATGATGTCCGTCGTCGGGAAGCTCGGCCCGGTCCTCGGACCACGCGGTCTGATGCCGAACCCGAAGAGCGGTACGGTCACTCAGGATGTTGGCAAGACCGTTACAGCCTTCAAGTCGGGTCGCGTCGAGTATCGCAACGACCGATACGGCAACGTGCACTTCCCCATCGGCAGGGTCTCCTTCGAAGTCGAGACACTCCTCGAGAACCTCGCGGTGGCCGCCGATGAGATCATTCGCTCGCGTCCCGCAGCGACGAAGGGCAAGTTCGTTCTCAGCGCAACGGTGTCTTCGACGATGGGTCCCGGCGTCAAGATCGACTACGGCCTCCTCGAGGACTTCGTCAAGGAAAGCCGGTAAGAAAGTAGATCAGTACTGCTCTACTTGCTACTGATCTACTCTTCAACACAAACCAGTTGCTACCAGGTGATTCGTCCGCGATACTTCGTGTCACATAGCGGGGAACGCTTGGAGCACCCATCGCGGGAACGGACCACCACCCTTCCTGCATTGGATCCCATAAACACCCTGAATCACCTGAGCGGCCGATCCCTACCACGGCCGATCACCGGGGTGGAGACGAGTAGATGGCATCCTGGCCCGCCGTCTGCCCGATACCTCGAGAGTGGGGTCCGCCTTGGACCCGAGCTCACCGCTGTGAGCGAGTGCCCGGCCCTCAGCCGGGTACTTGCGCGTTCGGAGTAGATCAGTAG
>JAMBLK010000172.1 GCA_023336855.1 Actinomycetes bacterium | reverse complement strand
GCGCTGGAGACCGTATCCGGTGGATGACTTCACCACGGGACTGCCGCCCGACACGACCTTGCCGTATCCGGTCGCGACTTGCATCTGAAGCACCCGGTCACGGGTCGGTCCGTATCGGAGTCTGCGGTACCCGGAGAGTCCGGTCGCAATCACTCCGCCGACGGTCGCCCCCTGCGCCGTCCCGGGAAACACCGCCGTCTGGCGACGGCCGGCGATCTCGTCCTCGAGATCAGCAATCGGGACGCCCGCTTCGACCGTGATGGTGAGATCGTCGGGTTGCCAGTCGACGATCCGGTTGAGTCGGCTCGATGTCATGATCAGGTCGACTTGCGCCGGATTGCCATATCCCTGGTGGGTGCCACCTCCGAGGAACGAGACCGGGAGCGCAGACTCAGCGGCGGCTGCGAGCACAGCTGCCGCTTCCTCGAGCGACGATGGGGCGACGACGAATTCGGCATCGATCTCGACCGATTCGTCGCGCATCCGTTCGAAGAGCTCCCTGGTCACCGATCGCAGCGTCGTCATGTCGTCGGCCGATCGAAGCAGCGGGAGCCCTCTGGGAGGATCTTCCCCGGATTGAGCAATCCGCTCGGATCGAACGCTTCACGCATCCGCGCCTGGGCGTCGAGATCATCGGTGCCGAACACTCTCGACATGAGATCGCGCTTTTCGAGGCCGATGCCGTGCTCGCCGCTCAGGGTCCCGCCCGCTGAAATCGCCACGTGCACCATCTCGTGTGATGCCTCCACCACTTTGTCGGTCATGCCCGGTTCCGATGCGTCGTACGAGATGAGGGGATGGAAGTTGCCGTCGCCGGCATGGAACACATTGAGGAGGCGCAGGTCGTAACGATCCGCGATCGCGTAGATCTCATCGAGCACCTCGACGAACCGTGTGCGAGGAACGACCGTGTCGTTGAGGTAGTAGTCGGGTGCATCCTGGGCAACGGCGCCGAACGCCGACTTCCGGCCCTTCCACAGCAGTGCACGCTCAGCACCATCTGTTGCGGTCCGGATCTCGGTGGCTCCGTTATCTCTCGCGATCTCCCGAATCTGGTCGACCTCGGCCGCAGTGCTGTCGGGATGACCGACGACTTCGGTCAGCAGCACTGCCGCTGCTCCAATCGGGAGATCCGCATGAACGAAGTTCTCGACCGCCTCGATCATCGGGCCATCCATCATCTCAAGGGCCGCCGGAACGAGACCACTGCTGATGATCTCCGACACGGTGCGGGCAGCGTCGGCGATGTCCTCGAAGGAGATGAGCATGGTCACTTCATCCGGAGGGTTCTCCGTGAGTCGGACCAGGACCCGCGTGACGATTCCGAGCGTACCTTCCGACCCAACGATCAAGCCACGCAGGTCGTATCCGGGGAGGTCGGGTGCTGCGCCCCCGAGAACCATGACGTCGCCGTCAACGGTGACGACCTCAACCCCGAGAATGTGGGCGATCGTCGACCCCTCGGCGAGGCAATGAGGGCCACCGGCGTTCGTCCCCACGTTTCCGCCGATCGTCGATGACTGCTGGGATGAAGGGTCGGGTGCGAAGTGGAGGCCGCGGTCCGCAAGTGCATCCGAGAGGTCGAGGTTGATCAGGCCGGGTCCGACCCACGCCGAACGCCCGATCTCGTCGACCTCCAGGATCTCATTCATCCGTGTGAG
>JAMBLK010000171.1 GCA_023336855.1 Actinomycetes bacterium | reverse complement strand
GCTAGGTCGTAGTCGTTGTGGTCTACGTATTGCATCGCATCGGCGATGACGCGGTGGCCGGCTTCGTCACCGATGAGGCGATGCATCTCCTGGGCGACCCTGCGATATCCGGGGTGGCCCGATGCTTGGCTTCTCAGTTCCAGGAGATGGAATGCCTCTCGTGCGTTCATCTGGATGTAGTACCGGATGCGGTATGCGAACGGAACGGCGTATTGGGCAACCGCCGGGCCATGGGCCGCTGAGATTCGGTCGGAGAGTGCAGCAGACCGCTCCATCACCTCATCCCATGCCGCTGTGGCTTCGATATCGGCGATCGCATCGGGTGTGATGTATCCGTGATCTGTGGAGAGACGCTGCCATTCGATGGTGAGCATCCGGTGTCGCTGCAGGTCGCGGAAGATGCCGTAGTCCGAGAGGACGTCGAACCGGTATGAGGTCCGTTCCATCGCACGACCCGGTTTGTGGCGTCGGTTCCCACGAGCCCCGACGGCTTCTCTGATCAGATGTGCCCGATCCTCTGCAGGGAGAGACAGCACGTAGTCGAGGAGTTGATCATCCGGCAGATCGCTGACCGCATAGAGGGCGGCGGCCGCGACCTTCGCCTCTCCGTCTGGATCCCACTCGACAAGCGTCACTTCCAGTCGGTCTTGCGGCTCGAGATTGAGCCCGGTGGCTCGCGATTCGAGATCAGATGCGACCGATGCCAGGTAGTCGCTCCAGGCTCCGCCACGATCGGGGACGTCGACCCGGGTGAGGAATGACGGAATCATCTTCCGGAGTTCGGTGAGCATCAGATCCGAGTAACTGCGGACCTCGGCGAGTGGATGTGCCCTCATCCGCATGAGAAGCATCTCGTACGCCTGACCGCTCCCGAAGATACCGACGTTCGATGTGGTCGCGGCCGGCAACATGCCTCGCAGGTCGTCGCAGGCTTTGGCGCGAATCGTCGAGCTCCACACACCCATCGAATCGCCGTCTTGCTTCGGGAAGAGCGATTCGTAGTAGGGAACAGCCCGACCGATCAGGGCGGAGTACGTATCGAAGAGGACGTCCATCGTCGCACGGAAGTCGGCTTCGAGGGGTGACCCGATGAGCTCGCCCGGTACGTAGTAGCGGTAGCGGTCGCCGAGCTTCCGGTCGTAGAAGATGTATCGGGTGGATTGCTCGAGGTAGGAAGCGAGTCGGCCCCATTCGAGGACCTTCGTAAGTACGTTCGACGCTTGCTCACAGGCGATATGGGCTCCACCCAATTGTGCGACGGAATCGTCTCCGAACTGTGTGAACACCCGGTTGTAGAGGCCTTGCGCTTTCTCCAGACCAACGGCGGGGTTCTCATCGAGAGCACCAGCGATGGCGTGGACACCCAGATCCGGCTGGGAGACGAACTCGTCGAGGAAGAGGCGCCGGATGGAGTGGGGTGATCGACTGTACCGGGCGAAGAGGGCTCCCTTGACGACCTCGGGAAGGTTGATGATCCCGAACACCGGGCCGTCGATGTTGGTGAAGAAGCGGCCGAGCAGATCTCGCTCTTCGTCGGTGAAGACCTCGACGTGATATCCGGCGGGCACGGGGCTTGGGGAGGTATTCGCTGAGAATGACATGAGTGGTATTTGACCGTAGCAGCGTGTTGGGAACCGGGGCAACCGGCGATCCCGGGTAGCCTCCGTCTTGTGCTGATCGTCTTCCGGATACTGCTCGGTGTGCTGATAGCCGTCGCTGTCGCGACAGCCCTCGTTCCTATGCTCGTTATCGCTGATCTCGCGGGCGGTGGTCCAGGATGGGGCCTCTGCCCCGAAGGGATCGGTACCTGCTCGTCTTCCTACTTCGCAGGTCCCGAACTGCTCGCGGTTCTGCTCGTCGTGCTCTTCGCCACGCTTGCCGGAATCGCTGTCTGCACGCGCTGGATTCGCCGTCTTGAAAAAGCTCAGTGAGCCTCGCTCAACGATTCGGCTGCAACAAGATCCGCCTGGTCGGGCGGTGAGAACGCCAGCACGACGTACATCCCGACCATGATCAGACCTGCCCCGATCCAGCCCTGCAGTGTCAGCCGCTCGACGAGGATCACAGCCGCGGTCGCGGCGCCGAAAAGGAACGCGGCGATGGCCAATCCCACATACGCCCGCATTCGGTCACTCATCGACGGCAAGCTATCAGGCCGGTTTCGGGTACCTTCCATCGTGATGACATCACACGAG
>JAMBLK010000170.1 GCA_023336855.1 Actinomycetes bacterium | reverse complement strand
TACATGCGATAGAGGACGTCGGCGTCGATCACCGTTCCGTTCGAGTCCCGTTCGAACGATCCACGATCCAGTGTCTGTCCGAGTACGTGCTCGCCCGTCGCGATCCACTCGATCCCCTCACCCGCCAGGATCGACGTCACTTCCTGAGCCACCGCTCCCTCACCGGGCCACATCCCCGTGGGGCGCCGGCCGAGGAGCCGCTCCGCCACGTCGAGGCCGCGAGTTACCTGCTCCCGGGAGTCACGGGGCTCTCTGAACCGCTCATCCGGCATGATCGCTGTGGGGTCTCCGACGAGGGCGAGATTCGTATCGGAGATGAGGGGGAGGATCGGGTGGGCGAGGGGTGTCGTCGTGACTTCGATCTGTCCCGTCTCCCAGAGCTCCCTGTGGACGTCCAGGGTTCTGGAGACGGCGTCGAGGTGGACGTCGAGGACGGGTTGTTTGTCCGACTCGACGAAGTCGCGACCCCGGTCGACGAGCCCGCTCAAGGTCGGCCCGGCGAGCAGGTCCGGGTCGGTCCAAGCAAGGTTGAAGAGCACCTGCAGGTCGAGGTAGTCCTGCGTCGAGAAGTTGGCCCCTTCCGCCCGCAGATCGGCGAGTTCCTGGTACCGGGGGAAGCGGGCGATGATCTTCGGGTTGACGTCGAAGAACCGGGTGAGGAGGAACTCCTGCTCCTCCGCATCGAGTTCGACGGCCGGGATCTCGGTGTGTACCCAGTACGAGTCCCTTGTCCCGTTCTCGATCTCCTCGAGTTGAAGGAGCAGGACCGGCGTGAGGTTGAACGTCACCCGCAGATCCGGGTAGCGGCCGACGAGTTCGGCCATGTCCCAGTAGTCCTTGGCGGCGTGCAAGCGAACCCACGGTCGGGTCACGATGCCGTTCTCATCCTTCGGGTAGAGCGGCTGGTGCTGATGCCAGATCAACGCAAGGTAGAAGCCGTTTTCGTCGAGCTCCGACCGCCCTGCCACAGTGGTCGTGGTGGTGGTCTCCTCGACCGCGGCGTTTGTCGTGGTGGTCGTAGTCGTCTCGTCGGCCCCCGAAGTACAAGCCGCAACCAGAAGCGCCAGACCGACGAAAAGAGTGCCCAGTCGTCCCGTCGGGCTGGTAGCTCGCGGCTGGAGGCTCGCAGCTTCTGTCACTCCTTCAAACCGAGGTTCTCGAGGTATGCATCGGATGACGGTTCGCGGCCGAGGAAGGCCTTGAGGTGTTCGATGGCGTCACGGGAGTAGCCCCGGGCGAGCACTTCGCGGCGGTAGCGGGAGCCGACGTCCGGGTTGAGAACACCCTCGTCGGAGAAGACCGAGAACATGTCATCGCCGTACACCTTGGCCCACTGGTAGCCGTAGTAGCCGGCGTCGTACCCGCCCATGAGATGACCGAACGACGCTGCGAAGTGCGTGCCGTCGTGATATGGGATCAGCGTCAGAGCGAACGCGTCCCTGGTGGCTTGCTCGATGTCGATGTCGCCGTCGCCCGCATGGATCGCGAGGTCGAACTTACCGAGGAAGGCCTGTCTCAACGTCGTGAGCGCTGTGTTCTGATCGCGGGCGGCGACGAGTCGTTCGACCAGATCTGAAGGGATCTCCTTGCCGGTCTCGTAGTGGCGTGCGAACCGTTGGAGAACCTCCGGTTCCCACGTCCAGTGCTCCATGATCTGCGACGGAGCCTCGACGAAATCCCACTCCGTGTCGTACCCGGCGAAGCGGGGATGATCGACCTCGGTGAGGCAGAAGTGCAAGACGTGTCCGAACTCATGGAAGAGCGTGACGACCTCGTCGTGCTTGAGGAGAGAGGGCGTACCGGGACCGGGCTTCGTGAAGTTCGCAACGATCGCGGCGACCGGTTCGCGATAGCGGCCGTCATCCTCTCTCCTGCCTCCGACGATCGAGAAGCAAGCGGCGTGGCCGAACTTGCCCTCGCGGGGGAAGAGATCGGCGTAGAAGAACGCGATCGGCTCCTCTGAACCGCGATTCCTGATCTCGTACAACCTGGCATCGTCGTGCCATGCGCCGGTCTCTTCGATCTCGCGGTAGTCGAGGCCGAAGACGTCGCCCGTGATCTCGAACATGCCTGCCACGACCGCCTCGAGGGGGAAGTACTCTGCGACCTCGCTCTGATCGATGCCGTAGTCCTGCTTGCGCTGCTTCGTGTGGTAGTACATCCAGTCCCACGACTGGATCGCCTCGTCGCCGAGATCGTGTGACGCGAGGTCCTGAAGTGCGGCGAGCTCGTCAACGCCACGGCTGGTGAGGCCGGGGATGATCGAGGCGTAGAGCTCGTCGACGGCCTCCGGATCGGCCATCTTGACCTCCATGGCGTACCGTGCCCACATGTCGTAGCCGAGGAGACCGGCGATCTCCTCACGGACGGAGACCGCTTCTGCGAGGAGGGGAGTGTTCTCGCCGGCAGCTCTGTTCCAGAACTTGTACTGCATCTGACGGCGCAGATCACGATTCTCGGCTTCTTCGACGAACGGGATGTAGTCCGGGTAGTTCATCGAGACCCGGACGGTACCCGCCGACTCGCCGGGCTCGAGACGGTCGATGTAGGCCTCCGGAAGCCCTGCGAGATCCTCTCGCGTCATCTCGATTCCGTCGTCCCACTCATCCAGGTTGCTGTTGAACGCAACCTGCAGCTCGATCAGTCGCTGTTGCAGTTCGCGAAGGCGTTCCCGATCTCCGGCGTCGAGATCGTGACCCGCCCGGCGGAGGTCACGGAGCCAGAATTCGAGGTTCCGCGCTTCGAGGCCTTCGAGGGCTCGCGCATCGTCGGTAGCCGCGTACGCGCGGATCGCGGCAGCGAGGTCGGAACGCATGATGAGGTCGGAACCCCACTTGGCTGTTCGTTCTCCGGCGGCTACGGCGGTGGCGCGTATGTCAGAATCGGTGTGAACCCTCGCCATGAAAGATCCCCGGCCCGATGCATCGGAGATCGCCACACCGGCGCGATCGAGGGGTGCCAGAGTGTTGGCGTAGGTCCGCGGTTCTTCGATGCCAACGACAGCATCGACTGCGGCGTCGGCTTGCGCGATCGCAGTTTCGGTGATCTCGGTAACAGAGTCGGTAGTGACGGCGGTGTAGTCGTAGAGCATGACCGGGAGGGTACCGGAGGCGCGTCTTTGGTCTTCGGGTTCGGGGGCTACTGCGACGGTGAGATGTCGAACATGAGCGGTCGGTGAGATGGGCCGAGGGACGGGCCGACACGACGGTACGGAACGGTGATTGCTCCCACGTACACGGCGTGGTCGATCGGCAGTCCCGTGTAGTTGCTGATGATCGGCCAGTCGTATGGCGGCCACGTTGCGGTGTACCCGAAGCCATCCTCGGAATTGGTCATTCCCTCGGCGAGGAGCTTGAAAGCATGGGACCATCGAGTGGCCTCGAGATTCCCGACGATGACGACCGGGCCCTGCATCGTGACGGCGGCCTCGTTCACGGCGGTGAAGCGCTCGATCCGGTCGTCTCCGGCGGATGCGGAGGTGGGGGCCCGAACCGACAGTCCGATCAGCGTCACCGTCCCGGTCTCGTTCACGACGCGTACGGTGAAATCCGAACCGGGAGCGGCCGGGAGCGGCGAGACTGTTGCGTTGTGCCGGACGAGGACGATCGGCGTGCCGGTCGCCTCGGGGGCGATCGGCGTCGCGGCGATCCGGTAGGGGGCGTCGCTGTCATCGAGGGTTGCCGCCCAATCTCCACTCGTGCGGTGGAGCAGCACGACGTCAGCTTCCTCCTGATTGATCCAGTCGATGATCGCTCTGCGATTCTCAGTCGACTCTCCTGTGTCGAGGCTCACGACCCGGATACTGTCGTTCGAAGCAACGGCATCCTGGGTAGACAGCCACAGGGGTGCAAGGAGAACAGCGTTTACCACGGCCGCGAGGAGGAAGAGGGCAGAGAGGGCACGGCGGAAAACGAAGCCGTAGGTCACGGCGGTGGCCACCAGGATCACGAGGAACGGGAATCTCAGATCGGCGAGCCGGTCCAGTCCCCACCAGGTCGCTCCGAAGAATCCCAGAACGGTGCCGAGCGTCGCAGCGGAGCCGAAGATGAAGACGAGCGCGGAGAAGAGCTTGCGTCCTGTCCCGGTCTCGATCGAACTACTCGTAGCCATCAGTTCCCGAGAGCGTAGAAGAATCCGTCACGAGATCCCACATAGATCCGACCGTTCCACACCGCGGGGGTCGATTCGATGCAGGCGCCTGTACCAAGGGTCACGTCCCACAGATACTCCGGGGAGCGTGGGTTCGTGAGATCGTAGGCCCGGAAACCGGAGTGATCGGTGAGGCAGTCGACGCCGACGACGAGCGTGTCGTCGACGATGACCGGCGACGACCATGCGTTGCCGCCGATGAAGTCTTGCCAGACGGTCTCTCCCGTGTCGGTGTCCACCGCGACGAGATCGCCCGCGTCGGTTGCCACGAAGAGGACGCCGGCGTCCACGTGGAGGGCCGGCGTCGCCCATGCGCCGGCGTCCTGTCCGCGGGCAGCCGACAGGTGAACCGACCACACCACCGGATCGTCCGGGTTGTTCGGATCGAGTTTGGCGAGATCGCCGACTTCGCGAACACGGCGGGCGGCGGTGTTGTTCTTCTTGGCTGTATCGGCGTGGGAGACGACGTAGAGGAAGCCTTCCTTGTCGATGCTTATGGTGGCATCCGTGTCGTCGCCGTTCCAGAAATCGAAGAAGATCTCTCCGTTCCCCGACTCGATGTCCGAGAGATCCACGCCGACCACCCTGCCGGCGGATGTGGAAAAGTAGGCACGCTGCTCGAAGACCGCCGTCGAGTTCTCGACCGAATGCTGGCGTCCGAAGATCTCCGTGAGTTCATCGGTCCATGCTGGAATCTGATACACGACCTGTGGATCGACGGTCACTTTCCCGTCGCTGTCGTATCCGCGGTTGAGCTTCACAGCGAACCACCAGGAGTTCTCCCCGCCCTCGTACATCATGTCGTCGACGATGACCGGGTTCGAATCCCAGTCGTCGTTCCAGATCCCCTCCACGGATTTGGCATGGAGTGACCAGACCTCGTATGGCTCGTCACCGTCGAGAGCGATGATGCGGAACCGGGGGTCGCGAGAACCCGTGTAGAGCAGTGGGAAGCCATCCGGGTCGAGGGTCACGGATCCCTTGATGATGTCACCCATGTCGAAGTCGGGGCGTGTTCGTTCCCCGGTGGTGGCATCCAGGAAGTGAATCTTTTTGTCGTATGCACCGAAGATCACCTCGGTGATCCCATCAGGACGCTCCCACACGACGGGTTGACCCGTCCATCCGCTCCCGCACCAGACCTTTGGATCCTTGCCGATGGGGGACTGGCCACACATCGGGTCCTGATCGGCGGGAAAGCGCCAGGACGCGCTCGGTGCCGTATCCGATACGGGGCCCGAACCGAAGAACGTCCGTGTCGGGTTGCCGCGGAACATCGTCAAACCGACGACTTCACCCCACGGCTCACCGACACTCTCGGCCGGCACGACGCCGGGTGGCCGCACAGGGACGGTCGTCGTCGACGTGGGCGCCGTCGTTGTCTCAGGATCTCCCGGTTGTGTGGTCTCGGTTCCGGGAAGGGTCGTGACCGGGGCGAAGGTCGTCGCTGAACCGGTCGGGTCGATCGGCGTCACGTCGGCACCGGCCACGCACGCAGCGGCGAGGAGGCTGAGGGCGACAACGAAGAGGATCGTGCG
>JAMBLK010000169.1 GCA_023336855.1 Actinomycetes bacterium | reverse complement strand
TCCACGAGCGCTGCCGCGAGCGTATGGACGGTGGTGGTCTTTGCCACCCCACCCTTCTGATTCGCAACAGCGATGACCACGCCCATGTGCCGATTGTAGATGCCGTCGTCAGGGCGTGTTCTAGCGATGCAGTACTCAGTACCGGTTACGGACTACTCGGCTCCTCCGGTCTCGGGAACGCACGGGCCTTCGTAGCCGGGTTGCAGGACCGGATGACCGGTTGCTTCGATGTACACGGGGACGAGGCATGCGCCGATGCGGCCGTCGGGCTCGAACACGAACTGGGCGATTGCGGTGGTGCGGGCTTGTGTGGAACCGGCCTGCCAGACGAAGTTCCCAAGTCCCCACGCAATCGGCTTGCCCGAGTACCAGCCGAGTGGTTGGAGAACATGCTGGTGGTGGCCGAAGACGCCGTCCGCTCCAGCGTCGATAAACGCCTCTGCAAGACGGATCTCGAACGGACGGGGCTGGGTTGTGTCCTGCTCGCCCCAGTGGATCGTCACGAGGACGAGATCCGCGATCTCTCCGGCCGCCCGGATGGCTTCGGTCATGGCTTCCGCAGAGTCACCATCGGTCATGCCCGGCTGATCCTCAGTGGCGAGCCAGGACCCCGTCTCGGGGTGAACCCCGCCGCCGCCCAGGATCGCGATCGTCCAACCGTTCCTCTCAACAATCACCGGGGCGTAGGCCTCGGTAGCGTTGGCACCTGCTCCGACCGGATCGATACCGACCCTCGCCAGGTTCCGGCGAGCGTCGAGCATCGCATCGAACCCGTAGTCCATGGCGTGATTGTTCGCGAGGTTGGCAACATCCACACCTGCAGCCGCCATCGAGGGGAGCGCTTCGGGATCGCAGCGGAACGTCCACAGCTTGTTCCACGGCGTGCCGAGATCCGAAGCGGAGCACTCCAGGTTGATCACCGTCAGGTCGTCTTGATTGAAGATGTCGTCGAGGCCGGACCAGGCGTACTCGTAACCGGTGGAAGGGAACGACCGGACGAAGGTCGGATCGAGGTTCACATCACCCGTTCCGCTGATCACCAGACGCTGCTTCTCTGGGGCGATCGGGGCAGCCGGTTCAACAGTCGTTGTCGTCGTTGTGGTGGGCTCTCGGGTCACCGTCGTGGTGGACGTCGATGACGGGACAGCAAGGGTCGTTGTCGGGGCGATCGCGGTTATCGGAGTGAACTCTGCCGGTGGTCTCTGTGACGCTGAGGCACCGGTTGTGCAGGCACCGAGAAGCATCGCGAAGGCCGCCCAACCAACTAAGCGAAGGAACCGATTCCAATGCATCGAGATAACGGTACCTTTCAGACACCGAATTCCGGTCGTTCATGCGCATCCGCGCGGCTGGAGGCCACCGCGTCGTCGTCAGCGGATGCAGAGAAGGAGCACACGATGCACAAGTGGGTTTACCGGTTCGACGAGGTTGATGAGGCTGAAGCGGCCCTCGACAACGATTGGGACCAAGTACGAGGATTGCTCGGTGGCAAGGGCGCCAACCTGGGTGACATGTCGCGGATCGGCGTCCCGGTACCTCCGGGATTCACGATCACGACGGAAGCATGCAACGCCTACCTCGACGCCGATGAGCATTTCCCGGACGGACTCACTGACCAACTCGACGCTGCCCTCGCGGCTACCGAGGCAACCCTCGGAAAGAACTTCGGATCCGCTGACTCACCTCTCCTCGTCTCCTGCCGTTCAGGCGCCAAGTTCTCCATGCCGGGCATGATGGACACCGTCCTCAACATCGGCATCAACGACGCAGTCCTCCCCGGCATGGTCGAGGCATTCGGCAACGAACGTTTCGTCTATGACTCTTATCGGCGCCTCGTGCAGATGTTCGGAAGCGTCGTGATGGACGTCGATGATCACGCGTTCGAGGAGGTGCTCACTGAAGCCCGCGCCGCAGCGGGCGTCGAGACCGACTCTGAACTCGACGTTGCCGCCCTGTCGGGCGTGCTGGAGCGCTTCAAGGAGATCGTCAAGAGCGAGACGGGTCAAGACTTTCCCCAGGATCCCAACGACCAGTTGATGATGGCAGTAGAAGCCGTCTTCAAGTCGTGGAACTCCGACCGTGCGTTCGCGTATCGCAACGCCGACGGAATCGCGCACGATCTCGGAACCGCCGTCAACGTTCAGGCGATGGTGTTCGGCAACATGGGAGAAGGATCCGGGACGGGTGTGGCGATGTCTCGCAACGCTACGACCGGCGAACCGCATCTGGAGGGCGACTACCTGCTCAATGCTCAGGGCGAGGACGTCGTTGCAGGCATTCGCAGGACCGACCCGATCGCCAAGCTCGGTGACGACATGCCTGCGATGTTCGCGGAGTTCAGCGACTTCTCGAAGAAGCTCGAAGACCACTACCGCAACATGCAGGACATGGAGTTCACGATCGAGAATGGGAAGCTCTGGCTCCTTCAGACTCGCGACGGGAAGCGGACCGCACAGGCTGCCGTCCGGATCGCTGTCGACATGGTCGAAGAGGGCATGATCAGCACCGACGAGGCGCTGATGCGAGTTACCCCCGATCACGTCGATTTCTTCCTGCATCCACAGTTCAACTCAGACTCGAAAGCAGCCGCAGCCGATGCGGGTCGACAGATCGCTCTCGGTCTTAACGTCTCTCCCGGCGCCGCGGTCGGCATGATCGCGTTCGACCCGGATCTCGCTCTGGAGTGGGCGGATGAGGGCAAGGATGTGATCCTCGGTCGTCCCGAGACCAAGCCGGACGATGTGCACGGCATGCTCGCTGCGAACGGCATCGTCACGTCGCGCGGCGGCCGTACGAGCCACGCAGCACTTGTTGCTCGTCAGTTCGGCAAACCGGCCGTTGTCGGCGCACACGAACTCGACATCAACGTTGCAGCCCGAACGATGTCCGTTGGCGACGTCGTGGTCAACGAGGGCGACTGGATCTCTGTCGATGGTACGACCGGCGAGGTGTTCCTCGGCATGGTTGAGACCAAGGTCCCCGACATCGACGACCCGTGGCTCACGAAGCTCCTCGGATGGGCGGATGACCGGCGCAGACTCGATGTGTGGGCGAACGCCGACTATCCGAGTGACGCCGAGCGTGCCCGTTCATACGGAGCAAAGGGCATCGGCCTCTGTCGCACGGAGCACATGTTCTTCGAGCCCGAGCGTCTCCCGATCGTTCAGCGCATGATCCTCGCCGACGATCCGGCGGAGCGCGAAGAAGTCACTTTCTCGTTGCTACCACACCAGCGGGAGGACTTCGCCGGGTTGTTCCGTGCAATGGACGGGTACCCGGTCGTCATCCGCCTCATCGATCCGCCGCTCCACGAGTTCCTTCCGGGATTCGATGAGCTGGTCATCGAGATCGCTGATCTTCGGATCAAGCTGATCGGAACGACAGACGCGGCCGAGTCGGCAACCATCAACGCCGAGATCGCCGAGAAGTCGGAGATGCTCGACCGTGTGGAGGCTCTGAAGGAGCAGAACCCGATGCTGGGTCTCCGCGGTGTGCGCCTCGGCATCCTGCGTCCGGAGTTGACCCGCATGCAGGTGCGGGCGATCTTCGAAGCGGCGTGCATGGTGGCCAAGGAAGGCATCGACGTGCGCCCCGAGATCATGATCCCCCTGACGAGCCATGTGAATGAGCTCAAGCGTCAGCGCGGCATCCTCGAGAAGGAAGCCAAGGACGTCATGGCAGAGCAGGACACCGAGATCGACTACAAGTTCGGGACGATGATCGAGATCCCGAGAGCGGCGCTCACAGCGGACGAGATCGCCGAGTACGCCGAGTTCATCTCGTTCGGCACGAACGACCTGACGCAGATGACGTACGGCATCAGCCGTGACGATGCCGAGGGCAGCTTCCTCATGGAGTACTTGTCTGAGGGGATCCTCGACGACAACCCATTCTTCACGATCGACCCGAACGGTGTCGGTCAGATCATGGGGATCGCACTCGAGAAGGCGAAGTCGGTCCGGCCGGAGATCGAAGCAGGCATCTGTGGCGAGCACGGCGGCGAGCCGCGCTCGATCGCACTCTGCCACGATCTCGGTCTGGACTACGTCAGCTGCTCCCCGTTCCGGGTCCCGGTGGCAAGACTGGCCGCAGCGCAGGCTGCAATAGTGAGTGAGTAGCAAGTAGCAAGTAACAAGACAGAAGAGCGTCCCCTGGCGAGAGCCGGGGGACGCTCTTCTTGGTCCTTACTTGCTACTTGCTACCGCCATTCTTGGTTCTTGTCTTATGTCTTCTCACTGATCCGCCGATGACTACCCATGGACGCTCTCCAAGGTGATCTCGACTCGTTCTCGCTTGCCGACGTCGTTCGTCTCCTCGCAACTGCCGGCGGGACGGGTGTGCTCCGGATTGAACGCGGGGCGATGACGGGCCGGGTGTTCTTCGTCGACGGGTGCCTGACGTACGCAACGACGAGAGACGGCGACGGATCGGTCGCGGCGCTCGCCCGGTTGGGAACCGGACCCGAACGAGATCGCCGGGGACGTAACCCGGGTGGGAGATGGCCCGATCCGGCGCGACCCATCATCCTGCAGCAGATCAGCGAAGTCCTCATCCGCCTGGCGCACGGCTCAAGCGGTCGTTTCTGGTTCGTCGAGGGTGTGGTGACCAGAGCGTACGGTGCAGAAGAGGTCCAGCGATTCGAAGCAGAGGAGGCTCTCGATGCGGCGTCGGCCCGCCGTGCCGAATGGGCGAAGATCGTACAGATCGTGCCCGACACTTCCATTCGGTTCGTGGTGCGTCCTCGACTTGCTGCCGGCGTGTCGGAAGTCGTTGTTGATGCCGATGCCTGGCCGATCCTGGCCGCGATCGGTGGAGGCGCCTCGATCCAGGAGGTCGCCGAGCGACTCAACCTCTTCGAACTCTCAGCGGCCGGCCTGGTCGCCGATCTCTATGGCCGCGGGCTGATTGTGAGGGAACACGGGACGGACTCTGTTCCGAGCGTCCTGGTGCACGTGGAGAGCGAACCGGCCTGACGGGATGTCAGATCGGTGGTGTTGTTCCGGAGACCAGTCGGACGATCCACACGATGATCAACAACGCAGCCGTTCCACCGATGACGACGTCGACCCAGCGACGGTGTCTCCACCGGATCCATCCTGCCTGGTGTGCAGCCCAGATCGTCCACGCACCCAGCAATTCAACGACCACGAGCAGCACGAGTGGGTGATAGCGGAGCGCCTCGGTCAGGTTCCCTCGGATGAGTTGGCCGGCCGCCCTCGTCATCCCGCAACCGGGGCATGCCACCCCGGTGCAATTGGCGAACCCGCAGATCGTCGGGCTGCCGTCGGACGGTGAGATCGTGGCGAGCGTGATAGCTGCAACGAACGGGATCGCAAAGAGCGATCGCCTCCCGAGTTGGGACGCCGTCGGCGAGAGCGTGATCACGAACCGGCGGCTGCAATCAGAATGACAATCCCCATGATCACGAAGAACACGACGCCGAGGATCAAGAGCACCGTCGAGATGATCCCGAGGATCCGTCCGGCCTGTGCTGTACCGCGGTTCTCCGGTGCGCGTCGCCCGGCATCGATGCCTGCGAGTTCCTTGTTGCCCATGACCCATGCGAACGGGCCGAGGACCTGGCAGAGCACGAGGCTGAGGATCCCAAGCACGAGGATCGTCGTCGCCTGGCTGTCTTCCTGGTAGTACTGATCAGTCATAGGGGCAGTATGGCTATCCAGAACGTCCGTAGCCATTCCCAGCCGCGTACCCAGGGTTGCAGTCCCCGCCGGCGGC
>JAMBLK010000168.1 GCA_023336855.1 Actinomycetes bacterium | reverse complement strand
TGGACGAGGTACCTCACGGTCATCCTGGCGCTCCTTCAAGCGACCGGGTTCTCATTCCTGTTCCACTCCGGTCAGCTGACCGGTGGGATCGACCTCATCCCCGACTACACGCCGCGCAACGTGATCATCATCGTCATCACCATGACGGCCGGTACAGCGTTGCTCATGTGGTTCGGTGAGTTGATTACCCAACGCGGCATCGGCAACGGCATGTCGCTGCTGATCTTCGTATCGATCATCTCCCAGATTCCGTCTCAGTTGGCGATTCTCAATGCCAACTCACAGACGTACCAGTTCATCGTCATCCTCGCTGTGATGGTCGGTCTGACGGTCGGCATCATCTTCATCGAGCAGGGGCAGCGCCGGATTCCGGTGCAGTTCTCGAAGCGTGTCCGCGGCCGCAAGGTCATGGGTGGTCAGTCCACTTACATCCCGCTGAAGGTGAACATGGCGGGCGTGATCCCTGTGATCTTCGCCACGTCGATCATGTACTTCCCTGCGCTCATCGCATCGGTGCTGCCACCGGACGGCTGGGGAGCCACGGTTCGGAACTGGATCGACACCAACCTGCTCTCTTCGAGCGGTGGCGGATTCTCACCGAGCCTGTGGTACATCTTCGTCCTCGCGCTTCTCGTGGTGTTCTTCACCTACTTCTATACGGCGATCCAGTTCGACCCGGTACGCCAGGCCGACATGATCCAGCGACAGGGCGGTTTCATCCCCGGTATCCGTCCGGGACGAGCGACCGAGCGGTATCTGGCATACGTGTTGAGCCGGATCACGCTGCCCGGCGCCATGTACCTGGCGATCGTGACGATCCTGCCATCCATCCTCGGATGGATCTGGGGCGTCCCCGTCGGCCTCTCCGGCGTGTCGATCATCATCGTTGCGGGCGTTGCGCTCGAGACGATGAAGCAGATCGAGTCCCAGTTGATGATGAGGAATTACGAAGGTTTCTTGTCCTGAGCCAGAGGCTCTGGACAAGAAACCAGTAGCTCAGTAGACCAGTACTGCTCTACTCGCTACTGCTCTACTGATCTACTCGTCTGGCGTCGGCTTTCGCTCTCTCACCGACCAGTATCCTCCGGATCTGAACGATCAGGAGCTACATATGGGTCGACGGATTCTGTTTCTTGGGCCGCCCGGCGGGGGCAAGGGGACTCAGGCCAAGCTGCTTACGAAAGCACTCGGTATCCCCCACATCTCCAGCGGCGAGATGCTGCGCGAAGCGATCGCATCGGAGACTGAACTCGGACGGAAGGCATCGGAGTTCATGGCTGTCGGTGATCTTGTTCCCGACGATCTCGTGGTCGCGATGGTCAAAGAACGACTCTGCCGCGACGACGCTCTGTGTGGGTACATCCTCGATGGATTCCCCCGAAATGTCGATCAAGCTGAGGCACTCGCGAACGCGATGGGCTCCGATGGGATCGAGACGACGATCGTGCTCCACGTTGACGAAGACCAGACCGTGGAGAGACTCCTCCGACGTGCCGATCTCGAGGGACGGACCGACGACAACGAGGCCACGATCCGTCACCGCCTCGAAGTGTTCCGGCAGGAGACCGAGCCGCTCATCGCCTACTACGGCGACAACGTTCGGCGTGTGGACGGTGTCGGATCGATCGAAGGTATCTTCTGCCGGGTTGTCAGCGAGTTGGCCTCCTGATGGTTGGAGCGAAGGTCACCACGAAGAAGAGGCCGGAGGACTTCGCCAAGATGGAGATCGCGGGACAGTGTGTCGCCGCGATGCATCAGGCGGTTCGCGAGTTGGCCGCCCCCGGAGTAGCCACGCGAGACCTCGACGCGGTCGCCGCTGAGGTCGCCAGGGAACGCGGTTGCCGGCCTTCGTTCCTGGGCTATCACGGCTTC
>JAMBLK010000167.1 GCA_023336855.1 Actinomycetes bacterium | reverse complement strand
TCTTCAATCGCCATGTACGCGTTGGCGAGCGTCTGGGCTTCCACACCCTGGGACGCATCGACCACGAGAACAGCCCCTTCGCAGGCCTCGAGACTTCTGGACACCTCATATGAGAAGTCGACGTGCCCGGGAGTGTCGATGAGATTGAACTGATACATCTCGCCGGACAACGCCTGATAGTCGATGCGCACGGCATTGGCCTTGATCGTGATCCCACGTTCCCGCTCGAGATCCATCTCGTCCAAGACCTGTTCTCTCATGTCGCGCTCGGAGATCGCACCGGTGCGCTCGAGGAGACGATCGGCGAGCGTCGACTTGCCATGGTCGATGTGCGCGATGATGGAGAAGTTGCGAATACGCGATGGCGCGGTCATAGGTCGGATCCGGGGGTGGGGCTTCTCAGTGTACCGTTGAGCCGTTCTCCTGTTATCGTTACTGCTCGTTCCCACCACCTCACGAGGTTTGTCCAGCATGGCCAATATCAAGTCCCAGAAGAAGCGCAATCGTCAGACCGAGAAGAGGTATGCGCGAAACAAGGCGATTCGCTCCGAGCTGAAGACTCGCGAGAAGAACGTCATGGCGGCTGCTGAAGCCGGAAACACGGAAGAGGCCGAAGAACTCCTCCGTATTGCACAGAAGCAGATCGACCAAGCCGTAACGAAGGGCGTGCTGCACGCCAAGACCGCTGCTCGTCGGAAATCTCGCCTCACCCGACGGGTTCACTCAGTCTCCGTCTGATCCAATGAGCGATCAGTCAATCTGGCTCACGCCCGCGGCCCATGACAAGCTGCAGGTCGAGTTCGACCATCTCACCACCGAAGGTCGGCGCGATGCCGCCGAGCGTATCGCCATTGCTCGGGCTCACGGCGATCTCCGAGAGAACGCAGAGTACGACTCCGCGAAGAACGAACAGGGCCTCATGGAAGCCCGTATTCGCAAGCTCAAACACCTCCTCGACAACGCCGAAGTACGCGAGGTTGAGAACTCTGGCCTCGTCGAGGTCGGAACCATCGTGACGGTGATCGACGACGATGAGGACGAGTACGAGTTCTTCGTCGCCCCCTCAGAGAACAAGGTCGCCGGCATCCTCCTCGCCTCCCCGGAGAGCCCTCTGGGCTCAGCACTCCTCGGTGCAGCACCGGGCGACGAAGTCAGCTACGAAGCCCCCGGCGGAGTGTTCAACTACAGAATCGCCGCGGTGAGGATCTACGAAGCGTGAGCTGCCCCGTACTGAGTACTCAGTACGGCGCGTCAGCGCCCGAGCCATCTACACATCGCCACCGTTAGACGTTCCAGGGTTACGCGGTGCGTTGCTTCCGGAGCCGTTTTGATCTGAAGATCGGCTCGTGCCAGTGCGTCGAGCGAGCGGCGCAGAGAATCGGCTTTTGTCGATGATCGCCGTTCCCATACCTTCCGAACGGGGAACGACGACGGCGCCGCCCCGACCCACGCTGCATACGTCTCCATGTCGGGGGCGACTGCGGCAAGGGACCGCTTCCTGACCTCGCCTTCAAGGAACGCGAGCACGACGAGCGGATGGCCGTGCTCGAGGAAGTCGGCGAGGCGCCGCAACGCTTCCCCTTCGTTCCCCGCGTTGATCGCATCGGCGAGCAGCCACATAGGTTCGTCCGGTCGATTGGCATATCGCCCCAGGACGTCGTCCTCGGTGACCGTCGAACCGTCTGCAGCAAGCTGGTCCAGAGCCTGCCCGAGCGCAGCGACATCGGACCCGAACCGGCGAAGCAAGACAGAGGCAGCCCCTGGATCGATCTTCAGCTTCCGCTCCGATGCCGTCTCTGCGAGCCAGCGAGAGGCATCCCGTTCGCGAAACTTCTTCACCGACTCGGTCGACCCGCGAGCACGAAGCGTCTTCCCGAGTGGCGCAGGGATCGCCCCGGCCGCCGCGAACACCGCCGTCACCGCGTCGGGATCCGCCACCTCGACGAGTTCGGCGATCACCTCTGCTTCCGCTTTCAGGAGATTCTGGGCATCCATCACGAGCACGCCACTGACGTCTCCGAAGAGCGATCCGCTCTGAAGCGCAGGGACGATTCCCTGTACTGACTCCCGGAGTTGGCCATCCGATGACTCCGATGCACCACGACCGGGAACGTCAATTCTCTGGTGGTCCGTGACACCGGCATCTTCGAATATGTCACGTGCTTTGTCGTACATGACCTCGCGTTCGCCCGGCCCGGCGTCGCGGGGACCGCTGATAACGGTGAAACCCATCCCCTGAGTCTCCGCGCTCGGGCGTCACTGTGCAAGTCAGGGCATGTTCAACGGGAGTGTGACGTCGCCATCTTCCATCGTCACCCACACTTCCGCACCGGCTGCGGCCAGTGTTGAACGTATCTCGGGAGCTGGATGCCCGTACGTGTTCGGACCCACGCTGATCACTGCAACCGCCCCGACGGTCGCCGTCAGCCACGAGTGATCGGTCGACGCGGATCCGTGGTGAGGGACGAGGAGAACGTCCGGATGCAAGGCCGGGAGCTCGCGTTGAGCAATCGCCTCGATATCGCCGGGTAGCAGCAGTGTCCCACCCGCGTCCACCCACAGTACGATCGACCCGTCGTTCTGTGTGAGGTACCGCCGCATCGGTCCAAGCACCTCTATCGCGATCGCCCCCAGTCGGTACGAGATGCCGGGACCGACGACGTCGACCGGCACCCCCGCTGCCAAGGCACGGTCGACGAGGTCCCCGAGCTCCTCACCCCAGTCGGGGTGGTCCGGCAACCAGATGCGCCCGATCACGCGGTCTTCGAGGATCCCGGCGAACCCTCCGATGTGGTCGATGTCACCATGAGACGCGACGAGGAGGTCGATACGACCGATGTGGTGTCGGCGTAACGCTTCAGAGAGAACGAGCGGGTCCCGGCCTCCGTCGATGAGAGCGACGCCTCCTCCCGGATCGCGAAGGAGGGTCGCGTCGCCTTGTCCGATGTCGAGGAACGTCACTGTTGGAACCGGCGGGGGCCCGGCCGTGGCGAGTGTGGAGACCGCCAGGAACGCCGCAACGCCCACGGTCGCGAGAGGGCGTGTCCGGGGCCATCTGACGAGTAGCCCGATGCACAACACGGCGGCCGCGCCCGACGGTCCAAGCTGAGGCCAGCGGGCGGCTACCTCCGAGACAGCAAGGACACCGCTTGCGAGGGTCGATGAGACCAGGATCGCAGGCCCCCACCCGCTCAACACGGCAACGGCCCCGCTCACCGTCGCCCCTGTCACGAGCGGTGCTGAGAGCAGGTTCGCGATAGGCGACATGAGGGGAACCGTCCCGAAGTGCCACAGCAGCACCGGGATCACCGCCACCTGCGCCGCTGTCGCAGCCCCCAGGATTGCCCACAGTGCTCTGGGTCGGCGATCGGCGAACATCCCAGCCCCGACCATGATGCCGATCGTCGCCACCACCGAGAGCTGGAAACCCACGTCGACCGCCAACTGGCCGCTGACGAGCAGCAAGACCCCCACCGCCACCCCGACGGCCACCCAGGTATCGATGGCGATTCCCGCAGCGGCAGCTCCGAGAACCGTTGCAGCCATGAAGGCCGCGCGAAGCACCGAGGACTCCCATCTGGTCGCAATGACGAAGATGCCGAGCCCGATCATGCCCAGCACGAAGCGCCGCTTCGGGCCAATGCCGAAGAAGGCAGTTGCCACCCACCAGGCGGCCAGGAAGAGAGCAACATTGCTGCCGGAAACAGCAACGAAGTGAGTGAGACCCGACCGACGGAGCGCGTCGAGATCGCGAGCGTCGAGACCCGAGGTGTCTCCGATGAGGAATCCCGACACCAGCGCCTGGGCCCGATCGCTGAGATCGAGAACCGCCCGGACTCTGTCACGAACCGCATTCCCCACCGTGTAGAGCGGGCCACCAACCCTTCCGAGCACTTCGGTGTTCGCGATGGTCACACGCCCGGCGATTGGATCTCCACGAACGCGGCCCGGCGATGCCCGCATCGTCCCGGTGATCTCTACACGCTGTCCGGCAACAAGGGGCGCTGCCGGATCGGGCCCGACGGCGAGCGGTGGACCCGGCCACGCGACCCACTCCCCTTCCCTGCGGATCTCTTCCGGTCGCACGACCGCGGGCCGCTGGGGCCCGTCGTCTTCTGCCACGACTCCGATGAACACGATCGGTCCCGTCGGCACGGTCGCGTTCATCGTCGTCTCGATGCGAGCGGAGGCGAACGCCCCGGAGATCGCCCCTACGGCCGCCAACATCAACAGGACCGCCACCGTCCGTCGGCGCAGAGCGACCGCCGCGGCGACGACTCCCAGGAGTACCGCAGCTCCGAGACCGAAGCGGAGCCCGCCTCCTGTCCCGACCCAGATGGCTCCCGCTGCACCCATCGCCCACCAGCCGGCACGCGAGGGACTCCTCACTCAGGGTCTCTCGATCGCGTTGCGCATCGCTTCGAGTTTCGCCTCTCCTATCCCGCCGACGTCGAGGAGATCCTCGACCGTCTCGAACGGTCCGTTCGACTCTCGGAAGTCGACGATTCGAGCGGCCAACACGGGTCCCACGCCCGGAAGTTTCTCGAGTTCCGCCGCGGACGAGTGATTGAGGTCGATTCCCTGCCTAGCCCCTCCACCTGCCGGGGAACCCTCACCCGGCATGGGCACGACAACCTGATCGCCGTCGCTCACCGTTGCGGCAAGGTTCAGACCACCGAGATCTGCACCGGGGCCGGCCCCACCAGCAGCAGCTATCACATCGGCGATGCGGGCCGGCGAGGGAACCGTCACAAGCCCCGGTCTCTGAACGGCGCCCGCGACATGTACGACGATCGTCTCAGCGATGGTCGAATACGAGACGCCGCCGACAGCCTCGACAGCGACAGGAGTTCCGCCCTTTGATCCGTACCAGGCACCGGCTGCAACGGCGATGACAAGGGCCAGCGCCACCACGATCGCTCCGACCCGTAGATTCGTTGTGGGCACATCGCCTCCGGCTCGCGACGCGCCACACCGCTACAACTACCAGGAAATGACCGCCGAGGGAAGACTCCCGTCAGCCGAGCAGGGACAGGACGGCCTGCACGACCTCGGGTTCTGCCGTCTCCTCGAGCCACTGGGCGAACTCACCGCCGAAGATCAGGAGCACCGCCGCCGTGAGGTTCACGCCGGCATGGAGCAGGATCGGAAGGGACAGATTTCGGGATCTGATCGCCGCGACACCGAGCACCACCCCGATGAGGAACAGACCGGGAAGTGCGGCTATCGCGCTCGGGTCGAGAAGGTGGATGCCCGCGAACACGGCAGCCTGGACGACGATCGCCCAGCTCGTCCGCATCGACCGCACCAGGCGAGAGAGCAGCATTCCTCGGAACAGGATCTCCTCAACAACCGGTGCGGCGACGCCAACCATGAGGATGATGATGATCCCTTCCGCCACGGTTGTTGTGCCCTCGGTGATCGAAGCCACACTCTGTTGCGGTGCTCCGTCCGGATACAACAACTGGAGAAGCGGCGCGGTCACGAGCACGACGGCGATCTGGAGGCCGAAACCGGCAGGAATCCCCCACCAGTGTTTCGCCTCGATCGTAAGTCCGTAATCGCGCCGGAAACTTCCAGTACCCCTCCTGACCGAGAGGAACCACATCACGGCGAGGTTCCCTGCGGCCTGCCCGGCGAACGACGCCGCGAACGTGAGGATGTTCAATTCGGAACCCTGCCACACCAGCACCCCTGCGGTGGTGATGAGCGCTCCGACGATGCCCCCGAGGAACACGGAGAGCGCCTGAGGAAGGCTCCACTCGACCTCCTGGAGGTAGTCGCTCATCTTCGCTCCGTTCGTTCGGTAGCTTCTCGTTCGAATCGGATGGCACGGTAGGCCGTGTGATGAGGCAATCCCACGGCCCGTCCACGCAGATAGTCACCGAGATAGCGAGAGAGAAACCCGACGGCCCCGTACCGACGCCACTGATCGATGTGCACGGACTCATGGATCAGCAGGGTCGCAGCATCCCCATCGACGATGCGATCGTATGCCGATGCCGAGGCGAACACGACCCCGGGAAGCGTCATCGCCTCGACCCCGGTCCCCCACACTCGTACAAGCCAACCCGGGACCAACCGGACAGTCACTGATGAGTAGCGATCTGTCTCCATCACAACACCGCTGAGCCGGAGTGCCGCATCGAGATCGAGAGAACTGGGTTCCGCCATGCCCGGCACGATATCCCATGTATCGGTATCCGGTTGTCGGTTGTCGGTGAAGACTCGCCACCGTTCACTCCTCCCCCGCAACTCCTGGCTGGCAACTGGAGGCTGGTAGCTGGCAGCTCTCCGATCCACTGATGCAC
>JAMBLK010000166.1 GCA_023336855.1 Actinomycetes bacterium | reverse complement strand
GCATCGGTGCGGGGCGGGTTGGAACCTGACCTGCTCGACGAGGTGTACTGGTGGGGCGCCGACGACTACTGGCGCTACGCACTCTATGCCGCCGTCGCGTTGATTCGGGCCGGTGCGGAGCGCCGAGGCATCAGCACCGCCCAGATGGCCGAGCAGCTCGCCGGCCGCTCCGGGGTCACATTGGCTTGACCGCGTTCGCTCATGTTGACGTCGGTTCCGGTAGGTATCGATCTCGATTCGGTCTTGGGTCTCTGGAGTCATGGCTTTGGGCCGGTGGGCCGACTGATTCGGCCACGACCTTTCGCCAGATCGCTGCTGCTGGACCATTGGGTCGCTTGGAGCTCCTGGAGACTTAGGTCAGTTCAGGATCTTTTCCCCAGGTCCACAGGTTGGGGAGATGGTTGCGAGCTGCGCTGAGTAGATCGCGGATGCCTGGCCGAAAGTTGTCGGCTAGTGGTGATGCCTGTGCGCTGCCGGCCAGGTGGTTGCCATCCATGTCGTGAGCGGAACGGCAGCAACGATTCCGATGGTCCCGACGAGTGCTCTGACGATCACTACGGCAACAACCTCGCCATTGGCTACGTCTCCGAAGGACTGTTGTGCGAGAACGAAAAGGATGGTGAGCGGCAGCGCAGCCCCCAGATACGCAAGGACGAGGGTGTTGACGATGGAGCCAACGTGTGCCCTTCCGATGGACATCCCGCGCTTGTAGAGGTGCCGTTTGTCGATCGAAGGGTTTGCTGAGCGGATCTCGGCGATCGCCGATGCCTGGGTCACGGTCACGTCGTCGAGCGCCCCAGCCGCCCCGATGACGACCCCAGCGATGAGGAGGCCTCCGATGTCGAACCCATCGAGGGTGAGGAGAAGAGTCGCTTCCTCGGTTGCGACACCCGTGAAGTCCGCAAGGATCGTGGTGACCCATGAAAGCACGGTGATCAAAGCCAAAGCTGCCAAGGTCCCGAGCAACGCGACGGTGGACGTTCTGTTGACCCCATGAGAGACGTAGAGAGCGAGGTACGCGACCGCAGCGGCGCCGATCATCGCTACCGGAAGCGCAGGGTTGCCTTCGAGTAGAGACGGAATGAGCCAGAGCACAACGATGACGACCGAGAGCCCAAGGCCTGTGATCGCAGCTACTCCCTTCCATCTCCCAAGTGCCACCACTGCTGCCACGAACAACGCCGTGAGTGCAATGAGGAACCACCGGCGTTGCTGATCCGCATAGCGATACATCGCATCCATCGACGGCGGCGCAATCGCCACAACGGAGCCATCGAGATCGAACGTCGCCATGACCTCTCGACCAGAGTACAAGCCGAGCTCCTGCCCAGGGAAGAGCTCGACGATCGCGATCTCTCCCGAGTTCGGGCCATCGACCATGCGGACCATGGCGGTCGCGCACTCCTGGTCGGTGTCGAATTCACACGGTGCCGATTCGACGGACTCGATCTTGCCATTCGGGGCGATACGCGACAGAACAACCTTATCGCCTTTGGAGAATTCGGGTACAGCAGCGTCCGTTGGAAATTCCTGGCGGTAGATCTCCCCTGTGTCGGGACCAGCGACCAGCTCAAAGGTCACGGTGACACACTCAACGTCAGGCAGGCCTTGGCAAGCGTGAGCGTCCGCTTCGATCACGACCGCCTCGCGGAACTCTCCAGGAATCGACAGAACAGAGAACTGAGCTGCGGCAGCATCCTTGGCTGATCCTCCCGGCCAGAACACGATGAGACCGATCACGATAAGCACGCCAAGTATCGCCGACACGTACTCTGGAAGGCCGAGCGTCCGGCGTTCAGGTTCTGGCGGCGGGTCGGCAGAGAACTGTGCCCATGCTTCGTCGACGTCGGATTCCACGTCGCAACGATAGGGTCCCCACGATTGGTTCGCCCCGGGATTCTTCGAGACCCCTGAGTGTGGAAAGATGACGGTCATCTTAGGAGATGTCACGCTGGGAGGGACGTCGGTTCGTGACACGTACGTGTCACGAAAGTGTCCAATATCAGAGCGTGGTGCTGCAAGGCGTTGAGTGTTTCGACCGGCCGGAATC
>JAMBLK010000165.1 GCA_023336855.1 Actinomycetes bacterium | reverse complement strand
TTCCCACACGCCCGACTCCAGGTACTCGTTGATCGAGGCGGCGGCGACGCGACCGGCACCCATCGCGAGGATCACGGTTGCTCCTCCGGTGACGATGTCGCCACCGGCGAAGACGCCCGGCATGGTGGTCCGGCCGGTCGTCTCGTCGACGGCGAGCGTGCCCCAGCGGGTCTGTTCGAGACGGGGCTCGGTCGCAGGAAGCAGAGGATTCGGTGAGTTTCCGATGGCCACGATCACGACGTCGGCCTGAAGATCGAAGATGTCGCCCTCGATCGGAACCGGACGTCGACGGCCCGAATCGTCGGGTTCCCCCAACTCCATCCGCTGGAACCTCACACCCGTGAGCCACCCCTCGTCGTTCCCCAGCAACTCCACGGGTGAGACGAGGAAGTCGAAGATGATCCCCTCTTCCTTGGCATGTTCGATCTCCTCATCGCGCGCCGGCATCTCAGCCTCCGTACGGCGATAGGCGACACGCACCTCTTCCGCTCCGAGGCGCAGCGGCGTACGTGCACTGTCCATCGCTGTGTTGCCGCCACCGAAGACGACGACACGCCGACCGGTCAGGTCGAGAACAGGAGTCTCCGTGTTCTCCCGGTAGGCGCCCATGAGGTTGACCCGGGTGAGGAACTCGTTCGCCGAGTAGACGCCGATCAGGTTCTCACCGTCGACGTTCAGGAATCGGGGAAGGCCTGCGCCAACGCCGACGAAGATCGCGTCGAATCCCTCATCGGTGAGGAGCTCTTCGACGGTCGTGGTTCGACCGATGATCGCATTCATTTCGAACTCGACGCCGAGCTCTTTCAAACCGTCGATTTCAGCGGCCACGATGTCCTTCGGCAGGCGGAACTCGGGGATGCCGTAGATGAGTACGCCCCCGGGCTGGTGGAGCGCTTCGAACACGCGGACGTGGTGGCCCGCTTTCGCAAGGTCGGCGGCACAGGCGAGTCCCGCCGGTCCGCTCCCGACGATGGCGACGCTCTTTCCGCTGGGTGCAACCGGTTCGGGAGCCGGCTCGAGTCCGTAGCGACGGACCGTGTCGGCGACGTAGCGCTCGAGGTGACCGATCGCTATCGGCCTGTGCTTCTTGTCGAGTACGCAGGTGCCTTCGCACTGCGATTCCTGAGGGCACACCCGACCGCAGATCGCAGGCAGCAGGCTGTCCATGCGGATGATGTCGCCGGCTCCGCGAATGTCGCCGTGGGCGACCCGTTCGATGAACTGGTCGATCTGGATGTTGACGGGGCAGCCATCGATGCACGTCGGCGTCTTGCATTGGAGGCAACGCATCGCCTCGACCGTGGCCTGTTCCGGGGTGAGCCCTATGTTGACCTCGTCGAAGCAAGCGGCCCGTTCGAGAGGGTCCCGGGCCGGCATCTCGGTCCGGGGCAGTTTGTTCATCGCACGAAGCGAGACCTTGATCATGAGGCTTCTTCTCGTGCACAGGCGCCCCGCACGGGGGCCAGCACCTGTTCGTGGTGCTCCGCGTCCAGGGACTCGAGCGTGCTGATCTGCTCTACCTCGAATGCCCGGTACGAAGTGTTGCGGCGCTGGAGAAGCTTGAAGTCGACCTGATGGGCATCGAACTCCGGGCCGTCCACACACGCGAATTTCGTCTCTCCGCCGACCTCGACGCGACAGCCACCGCACATCCCTGTGCCGTCGACCATGATCGGATTCAGCGACGCGACCGTCTCGACCCCTGATTCTCTGGTGACTTCAGCAACTGCGCTCATCATCGGGATGGGCCCGATGGCGAAGACGATGCCGATGTCTTCCTCGGCGATGACGTCGGCGAGTGCCTCGGTGACGAAGCCCTTCCGGCCGTACGAACCATCGTCAGTACATGGCTGCACCTCGATGCCGTGGCTGGAGAGTTCGTTCTCGAGGAGCACGTATTCCTTTGTCCGGCCGCCGATGATGGCAATCACGCGATTCCCTGCCGCGGCGAGAGCGAGGGCGATCGGGTAGGCGATCGCGGTTCCAACGCCGCCGCCAACGACAACCGCCGTGCCGTACTGCTTGATTTCGGAGGCTTGGCCAAGGGGGCCGGCGACGTCGACGAGGTAATCCCCTGTCTCCAGCTCGTTCATCAGCGTCGTCGTGCGGCCGATCGCCTGGACGAAGAGGGTGATCGAACCGGCGGTGGTGTCTGCGGCAGCGATGGTCAGTGGAATCCGTTCGCCGTTCGGCGTAACGCGCACGATGACGAACTGGCCGGCCTGGTGTTTCTTCGCGATTTTCGGCGCTTCCACGACGATTCGTCGCACGTCCGGCGCGATCGATTCCGCTTCCAAGATCAGGTACATCGTCCCCTCCGAACAACAGTCTGTCGAACCGCTTGCGGTCGAGGTAGGGCCGTTGGGCTTGTCTTCGTTTCTCGCCGGGGAGCGTGCAATCGACCCCGGCAGGGGAACGGTAGGAGAGCCGTTCACGTACGGCCATATCACGAGGCTTTCGCCCCTTCCAAGTCGCGCCGACACTCGATACGCTGAGAGCAGAGCATGAGGAGGTGCCGCCGTGGAGGGCTGGAATCCCAAGGTCATCGTTGTCGGCGTCGACGGTTCTGATCAGTCCATCGAAGCAGCTCGGGCGGCGGGCGCACTGGCAAGTTGTCATTCAGCGAAACTGATCGTCGTCACGGTCGTTCGCCCGCCCGAAGGATGGTGGGGGATCGTCGGTTCGCCGCCTACCGCTGAAGCACTCGGTGACTCACTATCGGATGCGCAACGCGACGTTCTCGATCGCACGCTGCGCTCCGTGGATTTCTCGGGCGTCGACTACGAGACGCAGGAGGAGATCGGAGAGCCGTCGGCGCGGCTCATCGACGTGTGCGCGAGGGTCGATGCAGACATCCTGGTCGTCGGTCGCCGCGGCGCCGGGCTCCTGCGCAGAATGGTCGTCGGTTCAGTAGCGAACCACGTCGTCCACGAAGCCCCGTGCCCGGTGCTGGTGGTGCCGTGATCGAGTAGACCAGTAACGCAGTAGCAAGTAGAGCAGTCCTGATCTACTGATCTACTGATCTACTCCGCTACTACGAACGGGTTTTGCCTAGGAGTCTCAAGATCTCGATGTAGAGCCAGATGATCGTGATCATCAGGCCGAAGGCTCCGTACCAGTTCATGTACTTCGGTGCGCCTGCGGCGACGCCTCGCTCGATCAGGTCGAAGTCGAGGAGCAGGTTGAGCGCTGCGATGCCCACAACGAATACGGAGAAGAGGATTCCGCCGATTCCGCCTTCCCACACGAACGGCATCTGAACCCCGAACAGGGCGAGGAGGAAGGAGGCGAAGTAGAACAGGGCGATACCCAGCGTCGCTCCGATGATGACGGATCGGAGTTTGTTCGTGACAGTGATCGTCCTGGTGACGAAGAGCACGAGCATCACGATGAAGACGGCCAGCGTGGCGAGAACCGCCGTCAGCACAATCCCACCCCACTCTGCTTCGTAAGCCTTACTCATCGAACCGAGGAAGAGTCCCTGAGCGGCCGTATAGATCGGCCCGGTGACGACGGCCATCTTCGGATTGAAGATCGTGATGATGGCGAGCACGAATGCTCCGATCAGCACGATGATCGACCACATGGGCAGGGCTCCGGTCGGAGATGAGATGGACCATCCCCAAGCGCCTGAGATCACGAGAATCACGAGAAGCAGTCCGGTCGCACCCGCTGTTCCGCCCATGGTCATGCGGTCGTCGGGCACGATGGCCGACTGCATGGCAACGGAGGAGGACGACGCGTCGAGTGTCGCCGTTGACCCGGTGCCACCGAAGTACTTGTTGAGTGCTGGATTTGCCACGCCGTCTCCTGTTTGTCAGTGCGGATCGAGAGTAGGTCGGAGTTCCCTGTTGTCTGGAGGATTCGACATCGTCCGGCGCCGTGACCTTCGGGATGGGTATCCTGCCCGTCGTGAGAAGCGGGGACCCACACACGACGTCGGATGCAGCACGTGTCGCGTTCTCTCGGGCATACCAGCGCCGTATGCCCGAGGACGAAGAGCCGGCGATCAGCGCCGATCAATTCGACGCCGAGATCAGCTGTGCGTTTGGGTTCTTGAACGCCCGAGGGAGAGAGCCGTTCGCCGTCCGTGTCTTTCGCCCGGACGTCGGCTCGTGCGGGTATGAAGCCCCAGGATCTGTCGTGGAGATCGTCACCGATGACGCTTCCTTCCTCGTCGATTCCATCTCCAATCGACTGACCCGTCTCGGATACACGATCGTCCGGCACTTTCACCCGGTTGTTGGCACGACGAGAGACTCTTCGGGTGATCTGATCGAGGTTATTCCGGGAAAGAACGCCCCATACCGCGAATCGCTCCAGCATTACGAACTCGCCGAGTCACTCCCGGATGAGGAAGCACGTGAACTCGAGACGCAACTCGGGGCGGCGATCGGCAACATCAGAGCGACCGTGCGCGACTACGAACCGATGCGCTTCGCGGTGCGGCGGATGGCTCACTACGCCTTCGAGGACGGCTCGGCATTCGACAGCGACGAAGTCGACGAGGCGATCGCGTTCCTCGACTGGCTGCTCGATGACAACTTCATCTTGCTTGGGTACCGCGAATACGACATCGTGGACGACGGAGAAGGGCCGGCGATCGTCGCGAAGACAGATTCAGGGCTCGGGATCCTGTCGGAAGGATCACACAGCCGATTCGCGGAGCCGGTGCTGCTCGGAGCCCTCCCCCCGGATCTTCGCAGCCGCTACGAGACCGGCCGCCAGCTCGTTATCTCCAAGACCAACCGTCGATCCACGGTTCATCGTGACTCTCGCATGGACTATGTCGGACTCCGGCGCGTGCACCCCGACGGGACCCCAAAGGGTGAGGCGCGGCTGGTCGGTCTCTTCACCTCCAAGGCGTACATGGCGCAATCGGCGACGATGCCCATCCTCCGGCGAAAGCTGCAGAGGATCCTCGCTGAAGAGGACCTCGTCGAGGGATCGCACGACTACAAGGTGATCACTCAGATCTTCGAGTCGTTCCCGAAAGACGAGCTGTTCAGCATCACACGAGAAGACCTCCGAAAGAGCCTGGTAGGTCTGCTCGAGGCCGAGGAACACCAGCACGTGCGCCTGTTCGTGCGCAGTGACGTGCTGCACCGAAACGTCTCGATCCTTGTTGTTGTCCCCCGTGATCGCTTCGACGCGAACCTTCGCAGGCAGCTTCAGGACCTCATTCTGGAGCGCTACGGCGGTGTCTCGATCGACTATCAGCTGACCCTCGGTGAGACCGGCGATGCCCGCATCCATTTCACCGTCTGGATGGAGGGTTCGATACCGACAGTGCCGTTCGAGGGCCTCGAGAAGGACGTGTACCGACTGACCCGCACATGGGACGATCGGGTCTGTCAGACACTTGCCGAGACACAGGATCAGGGCGCCGCAAGAGCGCTGATCGAAACGTATGCCTACCGGTACCCCGCCCACTTCCGCGCGGCCTCATCGCTCGGAGAGGCGGCACGCTCGATCAGCGATGTTGACGCCCTGATGTCGGGCAGCGAACCGATCAGGGTCTCCATCTTCAACGAGTCCGATTCAGATGAACATCTCACCCGGATCATCGTCTACAGCCGCGGCGGGAAGCGCGATCTTTCGGAGATGCTGCCGCTCATCGAGGACCTCGGGCTTCGCGTGATCGAGGAGATTCCGACCCGACTGTCCACAGACGATGACGACGACGAACTCTTCGCCCACGACTTCGGTGTCCTCGGGCCCGACGGAGGGTGTCTCGACGTCGACGCCTGCGGGCCCAGGGTCTCCGCAGCGCTCACCGCGACGCTCATCGGAGAAGGAGAATCCGACGGCCTGAGCCGCCTCCTGGTGCTCACCGACCTCGACCATCGGCAGATCAACGTCTTGCGCGCCTACCGATCGTATTGGCACCTCGTGAATCCTGCGTTCTCCAAGTCGTACGTCGCCCAGGCGCTCGCCACACACCCCGGTATTGCCGACGACCTTGTGGGTCTCTTCGAAACCCGGTTCGGACCCGCCGCCGATGAAGGTGTTGAGTCCGATCTTCGAGCGACCCTGCTCGAGCATCTCGAGGCCGTGGCTTCACTCGATGAGGACCGGATCCTGCGAGCGTTCCTGGGACTCATCGACGCTACGGTCAGGACGAGCGCATTTCTGGAAACCGGGTCCCTCGCGTTCAAGTTCCTCTCATCAAAGGTCCCTGCCGCTCCCGAACCCCGTCCCATGTACGAGATCTTCGTGTTCGCACCCGAAGTTGCGGGCGTCCACCTCCGGGGTGGCCCGGTGGCGAGGGGAGGCATCCGCTGGTCGATCCGGCGCCAGGACTATCGGACCGAGGTCCTGGGACTGATGAAGGCTCAGATGACGAAGAACGTCGTGATCGTGCCGACCGGTGCCAAGGGCGGCTTCGTGATGCGACGGGTCGCCAACCCGGCAGCGGGTCCGACGTTCGACGAAGTACGGGCCGGCTACCGGGTGTTCATCAACGCTCTGCTCGACGTGACCGACAACTACGAAGAAGGCCGGGTTGTCCATCCCGCAGGCGTTCGCACTCTCGACGGCGAAGATCCGTACTTCGTTGTGGCCGCCGATCGTGGAACCGCGACCTTCTCGGACATCGCAAACGAGATCGCCGTCGACGCCGGATTCTGGCTCGATGATGCCTTCGCATCCGGTGGGTCGACCGGCTACGACCACAAGGCACTCGGGATCACGGCCCGCGGAGCGTGGGAGTCCGTACGCCGTCACTTCATGGAACTCGACGTCGATGTCGAGTCGGACCCCGTGACTGTCGTCGGGGTGGGCGACATGTCAGGCGACGTGTTCGGCAACGGAATGCTGCTCTCGCGCAGTATTCGCCTGGTCGCTGCCTTCGACCACCGGCACATCTTCATCGATCCGAACCCCGACGCTGAGCGTTCATTCAACGAACGCGAGCGGGTCGCCGGATTGGGCCGCTCTTCATGGGACGACTACGACCGCGACGCCATCTCTCCGGGTGGAGGCATTTTCCCCCGCACGCTGAAGCGCATCGAATTGACCGAGGAGATGCGCTCGTCCCTGGGGACCACGAACGCCGAGATGACGCCACACGAACTGATCTCTACGATTCTGAAGGCTCCGGTCGATCTCCTCTGGAACGGCGGCATCGGCACCTATGTGAAGGCGAAGACCGAGACGCACGACGATGCGCAGGATCGATCCAACGACGCCGTGCGAGTGAACGGTCGCGACCTTCGGTGTCGTGTTGTCGGCGAAGGCGGCAATCTCGGATTCACCCAAGCCGGTCGAATTGAGTACGACCGATCCGGTGGCCGGATCTTTACCGACTCCATTGACAACAGCGGCGGGGTCCACTGCTCGGACCGCGAGGTCAACATCAAGATCCTGCTGAGGATCGCGGAACGATCCGGCGACCTCACTCGGGATGCGCGAAACCAGCTGATCGAGACGGTCTCTGAAGATGTGGTCGCTGCCATCGTCTATGACAACTTCGTCCAAGCTCAGATCCTCTCCCAGGAGGCAGCGTCATCGGCCGACCGAATGGAGTCGTACGAGGATCTGATGGTTCTCCTCGAAGCGGAGGCTGGACTCGATCGGGAGATCGAGGTTCTGCCACTCACCGAGACCATGGCGGAACGTGCCCGCACCGGGTGGGGGATGGCTCGACCGGAACTCGCTGTCTTGCTCGCCTACGCGAAGCGACACCTAACTGATGAGCTCGTGGACTCGGATCTGCCCGAGTCTGTGTTCGTCGAGAGTCTCCTCACCGACTACTTCCCTCGAGAGATCGTGGACCGATTCGAGTTCTTGATCCTGACGCATCCTCTTCGTCGGCAACTGGTGTCGACAATCGTCGCGAACGAGATGCTGAACTCGCAGGGCGTCACGTTCGTATCCAGGCTCGAGGCCGAAACCGGCGCCGGGGCGGCGGAGATCGTGCGGGCCTACCGAACCGCACGCGGCGTCGTGGGAGCATCTGCCCGGTGGCACGACGTTGAGGCGCTCGCCGGGTCCATCGACGCGGATGTCTTGCGTCAGCTCCTCTCTGGTATCGATGACCTTGTCGAGACCGTCACCCGCTGGTTCATCGTTCGACGCGGGACGGAACCGATTCTGGATCGGATCGATGCCTACCAGCCCGGCTTCGTCGAGATCGCGCGGGGGATCCAAACGATGGGTCCGAAGCAGTGGCAGAACCGCCTCGAACGACGGGTCAAGCGTTTCGTCGATTTCGGCGTACCCGAACGGATCGCCTTCGAACACGTCTCGCAGGTGGAACTCGTTCACGCACCCGACATCATCGATGTCGCCGCCGATACGGGGCTTCCGCTCCACGATGTCGGTAGAGCCTTCTATCGGGTCGGGCAAGCGTTTCACATCGACTGGCTTGAGCGTGAGATCGAATCCTTGCCGGCCTCGACGCGCTGGCAGCGATGGGCGACGCTGAGCCTCGAGCAGGAACTGATGAATCTGCGACGAGCGATCGTCGAACGCGTTCTTGCCGATCGTCACGATGGTGACATCAAGGCTGCGTTCGCTGCTTTCTCCGAGACCACGGTGACCGAGCGCGAGCGGCTGGCCAGACTTGTGAGCCTTCTGAGGAAGGACGGCGTCTCGGACAGCGCCGCCGTGGTGGTTGCCCTACGTCAGATGATGACCCTGGCAGGTCGCCGTAGTCCGTAGC
>JAMBLK010000164.1 GCA_023336855.1 Actinomycetes bacterium | reverse complement strand
GGGGAATGGATCCGTTTGGACATCCGGATTTGGTTCGGCTGGGACGCTCGCTTCGCAATCGTTTGGATGACACCCTCGACGCTGAACAGGCAGCGGCTCGTGCTGCCGCGCGGCGGCGTCAGACCCTGAGGGATCGACTCCTCGACTCTGAGGACCGCACCGAACAGGTCGTGCTCTCCACAGCAGACGGCCACCTCTACCGCGGCGTAGTTGATGCAGTCGGAGTCGACCACGTTGTGGTCATCGACGGAGACGCCGAGCGGTACATCGCCATCGCCCACATCGTCGCGATGGAGGGTCGCTGATGGCCGTCGGTGTGCACCTGCGGAGCCTGTCGATCCCTCGACCGGACACGAGGACACTGCTCGGCATCGGCCTCGCCGCTCTCTCCGTCCTCCTCGTTCTCTGGATGACTCGCCCTGTGGCGACCGTTCCCGTCCTCGTCGCCGGCTCCGATCTCCCGGCCGGCACACCGTTGTCAGAGTTGGATCTCACCGTGAGGAACACGGCCGACTCAGGCGGACTTGTCGTAGGAGACGAACCGGGCGAGCTCTCTGATTGGGTCTTGGTAGCTCCAATCGACGCCGGGGAGCCCCTCCTTCCGAGCCTGCTTCGTGCACCCGAAGTCCAGGCCGCTCCTGATCTCCTGGCGCTCAAACTCGACCGCGCACACGCCGTGTTGGGCCGAATCGATCCGGGAGACCGGGTCGACATCTACGCGTCGACATCCCGGCCCGGCGAGCCGGCTGAGACCCGGCTCATCGCATCCTCCGTCTTCGTCGTCGAGGCGACGATCTCCGACTCGACGATGAACGGTGGCCAGATCGAACTCCTCCTCGCCGTCGATGACGCACTCGCTGCTTCGATCACCTCGGCGATGAACGGGAGCGATCTCGACCTGGTTCGGGTCGGCGGATGAGCATTCGCGTCGCCACCGTCCTCTCTGCCCGTGACTGGGAACCTGGCCTCGTCTCGTACGCCAGAGAGACCGCCGAACTCAGGATCGTGCTTCGGGCCTTCCAGCCCCACGAGATCGAGGAACAGGCCGAGGACATCGACGTCGTTGTGGCGGGCGGCGAGGTGTCGTGGGTCACACCCGTCCAGATCGCTGCATGGCAGCGGGCGGGTCTGGGGGTACTGGGAATCCACCCTCATGAGGACGGTCCGGCCGCCGTGATGCTTCGAACGGCAGGGGTCGACGAATTGCTCCCGGATACCACGGACGTTCGCACGATCGTGACCGCTATCCGATTCATCTCGCCGTCGTCCGCCCTTATCGACCGGCGCGGAACAGGAACCGTCATCGCCGTGATCGGCCCACGAGGAGCACCCGGCACGACCGAGATCGCACTCGGCCTCGCCTGGGAGTCCGGTGGCCGATCATCAACAGCACTCATCGATCTCGACGTATCGGCGCCGTCGATCGCCATTCGGCTCGGGTTGCCACCGCGTCCTGACATCACCGACGTGGCTGATCAGGTGCGCATGACCGGGTCCATCGCCGACGAAACGCTGCATCGGATCGGCCCGATCTCGGTGATCACAGGATCTCACCGCATCGGAGAAGCCCCGCTGAGACCCGCGATGATCGACGATGTGATCGATGCAGCCGCCGTCGCGTTCGATCGGGTCGTCGTGGATCTGGGGACCGCGGAACCCGACGATCCTGTTCTCAAGCGCTCGGACGTAGCGCTGCTCGTTGTCGATGCGAGCGCGGTGGGTGTCGTCCGTGCCGCCCACCTGGTGTCCGCTTGGTCGGGGCCGCCACCAACGGTCGTCTTGAACCGGGTCGCACCCCGGGATCAGGCGAACGTGATCGCTGCCACCAAGGAGTGGACGGGGATCGAACCGGCGGTCGTGATCCCGGACCGCCCTGCGGTTCGCGCTGCATCGCTCGCCGCGAAACGCCCGGATGGACGTCTGCGACGATCGCTTGCGGCGTTGGGAGCGCTCTCGTGACGGTCACATCTCCTCCCCACAGACTCGGATTCCTCGGCGAGCTTCTCGATGATCCGACTGTCGAAGAGATCATCGTCATCGGAGGACACCGGACCTTCGTCGTACGCAACGGCATCAAGGAGCTGTTGCCGATCGTTGCCGACACATCCACGCTCCGCCGCTTCGCCGACCAGCTCCTGGCAGGGACCGGGAGACGACTAGACCTCTCATCACCGATCGTGTCGGCACAACTCGCCGACGGATCCCGGGTCCACATCACGGGCCCTCCGGTCACCCATCCGGATCGCCTCAACATCCAGATCCGCAAATTCGTCGTCACCGCCACCGGACTCGACGAACTGGTCGAACGAGGAACACTCACGCCTCCATCTGCCGCCCTTCTCCGCGACGCCATGCGGCACGATCTCTCGGTACTCGTTGCCGGGGCTCCCGGGGCCGGAAAGACGACCCTTGTCAACTGTCTGCTCCGTGAAGTGCCTCCGGATCGGAGAGTGGTGACGTGCGAGGAAGTCTTTGAGATCGATGCTGATCT
>JAMBLK010000163.1 GCA_023336855.1 Actinomycetes bacterium | reverse complement strand
GTGCTGGAGAGTCGGCCCAATCGCATCCACTAACTCATCGATCGACGCGGATGCGAGTTCGGGGACACCAACGATGTGCCTGGCGAACAGCACGCCCAAGAGATGAGACGCCATGAGAGCAACCCGCTCTCGACCATCCGGCACGTCGATCATCCTCGCGATCGGATCGATCAACGTTCGGTCGATGAATTCGCGAAGCATCGTTGCGGCCGATGCGTTCGTGGAGGCGGCTCTCATCAGTGAGATCGCCGGCGAGTCATCCACTGCGAGGATCGCCAGTGACAACCGCGCGATCCTCTCCCCGCCCTCATCTCCGGAGGCGCCATCAAATACGCCCGCGAACTGAGACGGATCGATCGGAAGACTGTGCGCGGCGACGAACAGGTGCTCCTTGTTGCCGAAGTGATGTGACAGGAGAGCGGCATCGACGTCAGCGGTGGTCGCGATTTTTCGCAGCGTCGATGCCTCGTAGCCGAACTCCGCAAAGGTCGATCTCGCCGCTTCCAGGATCTCGCCTTTCGTAACCGATGAATCCCCCGGACGCCGACCGGTTCTCGTCATCGTTGGCTACTCAACATCACACCGAACTCTGAGACCCGGCCTCGATCGCTGCAGCGGAGCGGCGCATCCGCTTCCTCCGGTTGACCACCCGGAACGTGTAGAGATAGCCACCCGTCAGTACCAGCAGAAGGAGCAGAACCGACTGCACCGCGTCAAAGACGGGGACGTCGTTCATCACCGACCCGTTACCGGAGAGTTTCAAGACGGCCGCTCCTGGCACGAGGATGAACATCGGGAGCGCAAACCACCGATGCCACTTCCTCGCCCTCTGTGCCCACTCTTTCATGCGTCACGCTCCTTCGTATCACCGAGTTCATAATTCATCACCCGTTGAATTCTGGCGAACGGGCGGTGAACTCTTCCTGGTGTTCCGGCCACCCGCTGTCGCCGCCCGCCTATCGTTCGAGTGTGAGCAACGACACGATCACCACCGAAATCGACTGGTATCAGATCTCCGCCGATTCGACCCTCGAACGACTCGGATCGTCGACCGATGGCCTCTCCGAGACACAGGTCGCGGAACGCCTGGTTACGTACGGCACGAACGAACTCGTGGACCGCGGCGGTCGGTCCTCGCTTCAGATCTTCCTCTCTCAATTCCGTGATCTCTTCACGGCCATCTTGATCGTCGCCGCCGTCGTCTCGGCGTTCCTGAAGGACTGGATCGAGGCGGTGGCCATCCTGGCGATCATCGTCCTCAACGCCGTGATGGGCTACGTCCAGGAGAAGAAAGCCGAAGAGGCCATGGCCGCCCTCAAGCGCATGGCGGTTCCCGAGGTCACGCTCGTTCGATCCGGTGAGACGGTCGTCGCATCGGCCCCCGACATCGTTCCCGGCGACATCCTCGTACTCGAAACAGGGAACATCGTTCCGGCAGACGGACGACTCATCGAGGCGATCAACCTCGAGATCGAGGAGGCGCCCCTCACCGGAGAGTCGGTACCGGTCGGCAAGGAAGCCGACAAGGTCTACAACAAGGAACTGGCCGTCGCCGACCGCCGGAACCTCGTGTACCGCGGAACCACCGTAACGCGGGGTCGCGGTGTCGTAGCAGTGACAGCGACGGGAATGCAGACCGAACTCGGCCTGATAGCCGAGATGCTCCAAGCCGTCGTGGAGGAACGCACCCCACTTCAACGTCGACTCGATCATCTCGCAAAGGTGCTCGCTGCCGTTGCTCTGGTCCTCGTTGCGTTGTTGTTCGTGATCGGGATCCTGCAGGGCGAGAACGTCGAGGTGATGCTGCTCACATCGGTGAGCCTGGCCGTCGCTGCGATTCCCGAAGCCATGCCCGCCGTCGTCACGATCGCGCTCTCGCTCGGTGCACAGCGCATGCTGAAGAGGAGAGCGCTCATCCGACGTCTCCCTGCCGTAGAGACGCTCGGCTCCGTCTCGGTGATCTGCACCGACAAGACCGGGACACTGACGGAGAATCGCATGACCGTCACGGTGCTCGATCTGGCGAACGAGGAAGTGTCCCTCACCGGAGGAGCAAGCGGACCACTCACGATCACCGAAACGGGGGCAGACGAGATCGCCCAGGGCCTGGAGGCATCCCTCGCCGCCGGTGCCCTCTGCAATGACGCCACGCTCACAGCGAGCAAAGATGGCAACCGCTCAGTCGGAGATCCGACCGAGACTGCGCTCGTCCTCGCCGCAGCGGAGCTTCAGATCCCGAAGCCGGCACTGGAGAAATTGCTCCCCCGCATCGACGAGGTCCCGTTCGACTCGACCCGGAAGCGGATGACCACGATCCACTCGGTTCCGGACGCGCTCCCCGATTGGGTCGATGGAATCGCAACCGTGTTCCCCGTGGGCACGGTCGCGGCATCCTTCACGAAGGGCGCCGTGGAACGAGTGTCGGAGCGCTCGGTCTCCGTGTTGGTCGCCGGAGAGATCGAACCGATGACTGAGGACTGGGAACGCCGAATCACCGAGCGCACCGAGGCGCTGGCGGCAACCGGTACCCGCGTCCTTGCCGTCGCTGCGCGAGGGTGGGACACGACTCCCTCCGGAGACGAAGCAGAGTCGGATCTCGTCTTCATCGGTCTCTTCGGTCTGATTGATCCGCCCCGAGCCGAGGTAGCCGATGCTGTGGCACAGGCGAAAACCGCCGGCATCAGCACGGTGATGATCACCGGCGACCATCCCCTCACAGCACGCCACATTGCCACCGAGGTCGGAATCGGCGGGGGCGACGACTACCTCACTGGATTTGATCTCGACACAATGGACGATGCCGAACTCGTCGCTGCGGTACAGCACACATCGGTGTTCGCTCGCGTCTCGCCCGAACACAAGCTGCGGCTGATCTCCGCCTACCGTGAAGATGGCACACCGACGGCGATGACCGGCGATGGGGTCAACGACGCCCCCGCCCTCAAGCAGGCCGACATCGGCATTGCGATGGGGATCACCGGAACCGACGTCTCGAAGCAGGCGGCGGACATGGTGCTCCTCGACGACAACTTCGCCACGATCATCTCCGCGGTTGAAGAGGGTCGCGTCATCTACGACAACATCCGGAAGTTCATCAAGTACCTCCTGACATGCAACGCCTCTGAGATCGCTGTGATGATCATCGGGCCGTTCCTCGGATTGCCGATCCCCCTCCTCCCACTCCAGATCCTGTGGATGAATCTTGTCACGGACGGCCTCCCCGCCCTCGCCCTCGGCGTTGAACCCGCCGAAGACGATGTGATGGAACGCCAGCCCCGCTCGGCGAACGAGACGATCTTCGGCGGAGGCGTCGTTCAGTACATCGG
>JAMBLK010000162.1 GCA_023336855.1 Actinomycetes bacterium | reverse complement strand
CGCGAGATCGATGTTGACGGAGACGGAGTTCCCGACATCGTGGAGACGACCACGATCGTCGAGACGGTCGTCGACGTGGACGGCGACGGCGTTCCCGATGTCGGCACCCGGGTCGTCACCGAGCAGGTCGTGATGGATCTCGACGGTGATGGAACTCCCGATACGATCGAAGTCAGGGAGACAACAACCGTGGCGTACGACACCACAGGCGATGGTCTCCCGGACGTTTCGGAGACGGTCGTTGTCGAAGCGGCAGGGATCGATCTCGATGGCGACGGTGTCCTCGACCACGTCGAAGCTGTGGTGGCAGAAGTCGTAGCCGTGGATCTCGACGGGGACGGGATCCCGGACGAGGCTGTCATCGCCGTGGAAGAGTTCGAGGTCGAAGGCTAGGAACCTCTCCACCGAAGGCTTCACGGAAGCCAACGGTAGGATGTCGGTGTCCGGGCTGTGGCGCAGCATGGCAGCGCGCGTGACTGGGGGTCACGAGGTCGCCGGTTCAAATCCGGCCAGCCCGACGGAGAGAACCCTTGCCACTGCAAGGGTTCTTCTCGTTGAGGGGCCGCGCATGGCGACGTACTGCCGACTGCTCTCCTCCCATTTCCAGCCGGCCCCCTCAGTTCCGAAGTCCCAGCTATGTGCGTTCGCAGAAGGCGACACCATCAGGCCGGGTCGGGCCCGATGGTGTCGCTCCCTAGGTGTGTCTACTCCGCTTCGACGGGTGTGACAACGTTGTACCAGGCGTCGAACGAATCGAACACGGACAGGAAGTGATCGAACTTCGTCTGACTTCCGGTCAACGTGATCTTCCCGTTCTTGATTTCGTCGTCGATCTTGGCCTTGCCTTCGGCGATGCTCACGAACTCTGCGGCCGTCATCGACAGCGAGACGTCAGCATCGGACTCGTGCCGGTTCTCGTAGTACTGGAGAACTCCGTACTCGAGTACGAGATACCACTTCGTCTTCGCATCCGTGAACTCGACGTTGATTCCCATGACGGTGCCAGACGCCTTCGCCGGATCGAGCCGCGTGGAGAGTCCGTCGAGATAGAGATCGAACGGCATCGCGGCGATCGTGCTTGGGCTCGCAAAGTCAACGACGGGAAGCTCCTTCACGCCTTCTCGAAGATCTTTGGCGGCGCTCAGATACAGACCGCGCCACGTGCCCGCCTCGGTCTGATACGCAAGTTGTTCGTTGGTATCGGCGAGCAGGTTCTTTGCGTCAGCGTTGCCCGGATCGGCATACACGAGATGGTTCAGCACCTCGGCCACCCACCGATAGTCGCCGTTGGCGAAGTCCCTCCTTGCCTTCTCCATCATCGCGTCGGCGCCACCCATGTACTCGACGTACCGCGTCCCAGCAGAGATGCGAGGGAGCCGATGGAGCGTTGCGGCGTTTCCGTCGAACCAGCCGAAGTGCTTCACATACGCGGACTTGACGTTGTGGTTCATCGTGCCGTAGTAGCCACGAAGCGAGAAATCCTGGGCAAGCGCGCCCGGGAGCTCAACCATCTCGGCAGCCTCGATCATGTCGTAGCCCTGATTGGCCCTGCGCACGGCCTGATCGTTGATGTACTTGTACGCCGCGGAGTGACGTTTGAGATGTTCATCGATGCGGTCGGCACCCCAGATCGGCCAGTGGTGCGGTGCGTACATGACCTCTGCAACTCCGCCCCACTTCTCACGCGCCTCACGCAGATACATCGCCCAGTTGTACGAGCTACGAACGGTCGTGCCACGCAATGAGTACACGTTGTGCATCGTGAACGTCGCGTCCTCAGCGACAGTGAGTGCCTTGTACTTCGGGACGTAGAAGAACATCTCGGCGGGAGCTTCGGTATCAGGTGCTAGCAAGAACTCGAACTCGAGACCATCGATGGTCTCGGTCTGTCCTGTCTTCGTGATCAACACGGACGGTACCGCGAACGTCGTGTTTCCCTTCGACGTATCAAGACCGAGACCGCTCGTCATGTTGCCAGTCGGCCCGCGTTCAACCAGCATGCTGTACTGATACCCGGACATGCGCGCCTCACGATTGCCGCCGACAACGGCCTCGTTGAGCGAAGCACCGGTGAACCCGACCGGGGCATACAACTGCACCTTGCCGGCTTCGATGTCGGCAGTGGTGGT
>JAMBLK010000161.1 GCA_023336855.1 Actinomycetes bacterium | reverse complement strand
TTGGCGATGAGGTTGTCGTAGTACTGGGAGATGGTTGAACCCTGACGGACGCCGCTGTCGACGCGAATGCCGGGTCCTGCCGGTTCACGGTACATCGAGAGTTTGCCCGGCGTGGGAAGGAATCCGCTGGAAGGGTCCTCCGCGTTGATCCGGAACTCGATGGCGTGACCGGTCCGTTCGATCGAGTCGAACGAGAGAACGTCTCCTGCGGCGACCCTCAGCTGCTCCACGACGAGATCGATGCCGGTCGTCTCTTCGGTGATGGTGTGCTCGACTTGAATTCTCGTGTTCATCTCGAGGAAGAAGAGGTCGCCGTTCGTGTCGAGAAGGAACTCGACGGTGCCGGCGTTCACATATCCGGCGGCACGGCCAACGGCAAGGGCGGCTCGTCCAAGTTCGGCCCGCTGTTCGTCGGTGAACCCGGGGGCCGGTGTCTCCTCGACAAGTTTCTGGTGGCGTCGCTGGAGTGAGCAGTCGCGCTCTCCGAGGAATACGCCGTTGCCGTGGGTGTCGAAGATGATCTGGGCTTCGATGTGTCGCGGCGTGTCGAGGTAGCGCTCGACGTAGACCTCGGGGTTCGCGAACCACGCCTCTGCCTCACGCCTGGCACCTTCGAAGGCGGATTCGAGATCGCTCTCTTCCCATACGACCTTGAGACCCTTGCCGCCGCCCCCATGGGCGGCCTTGATGGCGACCGGGAGACCGTGCTCGTCTGCGAAAGCCTTGACCTCGGCGACGTCGGTGAGAGGCTCGGTCGTTCCCGGGACCGCAGATACGCCGGCTTCGGCGGCAGCGATGCGTGATGCGATCTTGTCGCCCATCGTTGCGATCGCTTCGGGGGATGGGCCCACCCAGGTGAAGCCCGCCTCGGTCACCGCCCTGGCGAATCCGGCGTTCTCCGCGAGGAATCCGTACCCGGGGTGGATGGCGTCGGCTCCTGACTCGCGGGCAACCTCCAGGATGCGGTCGATGTTGAGGTAGGACTCGGCCGATGGTGCAGGACCGACGTTCCATGCCTCATCGGCAAGGTCGACGTGCACGGCATCCCTATCGAGTTCGGAGTAGATGGCGATCGCCCGGAGACCCAGGTCATGAGCGGCGCGGATCACCCTGACGGCGATCTCGCCCCGGTTTGCAATGAGAACGGATTTCACGGCGGGCATTCTATACGAGGGCGCTTGGTCGTCTGCGGTCGGACTCCGACGGTCGATGCAAGGTTACGAATGACACCGGTATCCGGCGACTGTTCATAGCCTGATGCTCCTCATGGGCTTCCCCATGCGGTATCCCCGCTTCTTCATCGTTTTGTTCGTCGCGTTCGGTCTCGCCGCGTTTCCGGCGATAGACGCCTCTGCGGCAGACGCCGACGCGCTCTCTGATGCGTTGCGACAGGTCGAGACGCTCTCCGACATCTCCCGGCAGACAGCGACCGGCTCTGACCTGGCTCGTCGAGGAGGGGCCGTCGAGCTGCTCGCTGAACGGGTTGATCTCGATCACAACGAGGCAGGCCGACTTCTCGATGCCATGATGACGCTCGCCGCTGCGGTGACCGAAGCCGGGGAGAGATCGGGAGTTCTGGAGAGTCCCGACATCGATGCTCTCTTCGACGCGATCCTGGAATTTGTCCGATCGAGTGATCCGCAGTCTGACCAAGTGTTCGCCAAAGCAGATTTCCTCACGGAGCGAGCCATCGTCGCTGCAGAACTCCTGGCAGAGTCCGAGCGCGCTGCGATGGATGCACTGGTTTCGACGGAGGCCGACACCGGTCACGGTCCGGTGGAGCGTTGGCGGTCGCTTGTCGAACAGTATTTCGCCCCTGAGTGGATAGATGAGGCGCTGTCGATCATCGATTGCGAGTCGAACGGTGATCCCAACGCTCGAAACCCGAGGAGTAGCGCCTCCGGTCTCTTTCAATTCCTCGACCGCACGTGGGCACACTCCTCGGAGCAAGCAGGGTTTCGGGGGGAGTCGCCGTTCTCGCCGGAAGCCAACATCGCTGCGGCCGCCTGGCTCGTCGAGTACTCGCTTGGTGTCGGGGATGCACCGTGGGCGCATTGGACGTGCCGGCCATGACCGACGCAAAGAGCCGGATGGCCGCCGCAGTCGTCAACCTCTCCGGATGGTGTGTTTACAGCGGGATGTTGCCGTGTTTCCTCGGAGGTGTCGCATCTCTCTTGTTGCGCAGCATCTCGAGGGCACGGATCAGACGAGGCCTCGTTTCCCGTGCCTCGATGACATCGTCGATGTAGCCCCGTTCGGCGGCGACGTACGGGTTGTTGAAGCGGTCCTCATAGTCGTCGGCCAGGCGCTGACTCTCAGCCTCCACGTCCTCGGCCTCTCGCAACTCCCGGCGATGGATGATGTTCACGGCGCCTTTCGCCCCCATCACGGCGATCTCGGCAGTGGGCCATGCGAATACGATGTCGGCTCCGATCGACCTGGCGTTCATGACAAGGAACGCTCCTCCGTAGGCCTTGCGGGTGATCACCGTCACCCGCGGCACGGTCGCCTCTGAGAAGGCGTAGAGCAGTTTGGCCCCGTGGCGGATGATCCCCGCGTGCTCCTGTCCGACGCCGGGGAGGAAGCCGGGTACGTCGACGAGCGCCACCAACGGGATGTTGAACGCGTCGCAGAACCGCACGAACCTCGCCCCTTTGGACGACGCATCGATATCGAGCGTCCCCGCCAGAGCCGCAGGCTGGTTCCCGACGACGCCGACGGTGTACCCATCGAGTCGGGCGAACCCGACGATCAGGTTCGGAGCGAAGTGCTCGTGTACCTCGTAGAACTCTCCGTCGTCGACGATCGATTGGACGACGTCGACCATGTCATACGGCTGGTTCGGCGAATCCGGGATGATCGTGGTGAGCATCTCGTCCTTGCGATCCGGACGGTCGAGCGGTGTGAAGAACGGAGCTACTTCCATGTTGTTCTGCGGCAGGAAGGAGAGCAGGTAGCGGACCTCGTCCATCGCCGATCGGTCGTCGGGAACAACGAAGTGGGTGACACCGGACTGGGTCGCATGAGCGTGCGCCCCACCGAGTTCCTCCATGGTGACGTCCTCGCCGGTCACGGTCTTGATGACTTCCGGGCCGGTAATGAAGAGGTGGGAGGTTCCTTCGACCTGGAAGACGAAGTCGGTGATCGCCGGCGAGTAGACGGCACCACCGGCGCAGGGTCCCATGATGATGGAGATCTGAGGGATCACTCCTGATGCCCGCACGTTCCGCTCGAAGATCCGTCCGTACCCGTGGAGAGCCGCGACGCCCTCCTGGATCCTGGC
>JAMBLK010000160.1 GCA_023336855.1 Actinomycetes bacterium | reverse complement strand
TGCGCCAGGGGGTCATTCACACTGAACCCACTCCCCCGTTCTTCGTCACCAACCGTCAAGCGGCACGCCTGGGGGAATTGCTCACTGAGGCCGTGGTGAGTGGATCGCGCCGACACATCCCGTCGATCGTCACTACGGCGATGCGCGGTTGACGACCCCTATCGCGTCGGTTCGATAGCCGCTCTGCGCAACGCGGCCACGATTGGCTGAAGAGGAAGGCCAATGACGTTGCTTCGTGAACCCGCGACACCGCTCACGAAACGTGCTCCGTCACCCTGGAGCGCATAGGCACCCGCCTTGTCGAGCGGTTCACCCGACGCGGCGTAGGCATCAGCCTCATCACGGGTCACAGGCTGCATGGACACCAGGGACGAGTCGAAACCGTCCTCGAGTATGGCCCCCTCTGCAGCGAGTGCCCAGCCGGTGAGGACCAGGTGCGTGCGGCCTGCTATCGACAGGAGCATGTCCGCAGCTTCGATTTCACTCTTCGGCTTCCCGAGAATCTCGCCGTCGAGAACGACCGTTGTATCGGCTCCGAGGGCAACGGATCCGTCCTCGTTCACGGCAGCCAGGGCCTTCTCTCTCGCCAAACGCACCACCATCCGATCCGGATCTTCGCCATCGACGACGCGTTCATCAACATCGGGCCATTGGACGGAGAACTCGAACCCGGCAACCGAGAGAAGAAGGCTCCGTCGGGGTGATGAGCTTGCGAGGATCAGGTTGGCCACCCGTCCATGTTCGCAGGGTTCAGTGCCGATGAGGTACGGTTGCGCCGATCGGCCCGGAGGACCCATGCAACGCAACATCTTCGAAACCGACCACGACATCTTCCGGGAGACGGTCGAGCACTTTGTCAAGGCTGAGATCCTGCCGTTCCACGAGCAATGGAGCGACGAGGGAAAGGTCGACAAGGCCATGTTCCGGGCAGCCGGTGCTCAGGGACTGCTCGGGATGGCGATACCCGAAAGCTACGGCGGGGGCGGGGTCGACGACTTCCGCTACAACGCCGTCATCGACGAGGTGGTGACTGCCTCGGGCGCCGCCGCCTCCGGTGTCTGCATCACGCTCCACAACGACGTGTGCATCCCCTACTTCCTGTCATGTTCGACAGAGGAGCAGCGGGAGCGATGGTTCCCGGGACTCGTATCGGGCCGGCTCATGACAGCCATCGCAATGACCGAGCCTGGTACCGGATCCGACCTGGCTGCGATCGCAACGACAGCCGTACTCGACGTTGACGAGTACATCGTCAACGGTTCGAAGACGTTCATCACAAGCGGCATCAACGCAGATCTCGTGATCATCGTCGTGCGAACCGGGCCCGATCCCCACGGCGGCCTCACGCTCCTCGTCGTCGAAGATGGCATGAAGGGTTTCGAGAAGGGCCGCAATCTCGACAAGATGGGCATGCACTCCCAGGACACGGCCGAGATGTTCTTCTCCGACGTCCGGATACCGGTCGCGAATCGCCTCGGCGCCGAGGGAATGGGCTTCATGCAACTCGTCGGCAATCTGCCCCAGGAACGATTGAGCATCGCAGTTGGTGCTGTCGCCGCCGCCGAAGCGGCCCTGGCCCTCACAGTCGAATACGCACGGGACCGAACGGCCTTCGGTCGTCCGATCGGTCGCTTCCAGCACAACCGGTTTGTACTCGCGGAACTCAAGACCGAGGTCGACATCGGTCGCGTCTTCGTCGACCGGCTCCTCGCGGAACACGTTGCAGGCACTCTGACGATCGAGCAGGCCGCCGAGGCGAAGTGGTGGACGACGGAGATGCTCAAAAGGGTCGTCGACGCGGGCGTTCAGATGCACGGCGGCTACGGCTACATGATGGAGTACCCGATCGCGCAGGCCTACCTCGACGCCAGAGTCCAGACGATCTACGGTGGAACGACCGAGATCATGAAAGAGATCATCGGAAGAGGGCTGGGTCTTTGAGCTCTGAGTGCAGAACGCTCACGGCTCAAAGACCGTACTGAGTACGGAGTACGGAGTACTGTGCCGGAGGCACTTGCGGGAGGCGGAATGGGACACAAGAACGGGGTTGGAGTAGCCCTGGTTGCCAGCGTGGTCATCATGCTCGGCTGGTTCTTCCTGTCCGCCATGGCGGCGTTCGTCGTCACGATCCTCGCCGGAGCCGGAGTCGTTGTGGCAGCCCTCATGCAGAGGAGACGAGAGAGCTGACGCACCGCCCACCAGCGACTACTCGATACTCAGTACCCAATACTCAATACGGCGCCGAAGGCGCCTAAACAAACGCCGGGATCCCGGTGATGGCTTGGCCGAGGACGAGGGTATGGACTTCGTTGGTTCCCTCGTAGGTGATGACCGACTCGAGGTTGTTCATGTGCCTGATGACGGGATACTCGAGGGTGATCCCGTTGGCCCCAAGGATGCTGCGGGCTTCGCGAGCGACCTCGAGCCCGGACCGAACGTTCTCCATCTTCCCGAAGCTGATCTGTTCCGAAGTCAGCGTCCCGTCGTCGTGCTTGCGACCGAGATGCATGGAGAGCAACATCGATTGGTTCACCTTCACCATCATCTCAGTGAGTTTGCGCTGCGTGAGTTGGAACGAGGCGATCGGCCGGCCGAACTGGATCCGTTCCTTCGAATAGGCAACGGCCGCCTCGTAGCTCGCTCGTCCTGCACCGACTGCTCCGAAGAGGATCCCGAAACGGGCCTCGTTGAGACAGGCGAGTGGGCCCTTCAGACCGACCACGTTTGGGAGCACAGCGTTGTCGGGGAGTCGGACACCGTCCAGGATGAGCTCCGACGTAATGGACGCCCGGAGGGAGAGCTTGTGGTGGATGGTGTTCGTCGAGAATCCCGGCGTGTCGGTCGGCACGATGAAGCCCCTGATGCCGTCCTCGGTCTGAGCCCACACGACGGCAACATCGGCGATCCCGCCGTTCGTGATCCACATCTTCGTTCCGTCGATGATCCAGTCGGAACCATCGCGTCGCGCCCGCGTCTTCATCGCACCCGGATCAGACCCTGCATCGGCTTCGGTGAGTCCGAAGCAACCGATGATCTCCCCTGCCGCCATGCCGGGAAGCCACTGTTGTTTCTGCTCTTCGGAGCCGAAAGCCCAGATCGGGAACATGGCCAGTGAACCCTGGACGGAGACGAAGCTGCGAATGCCGGAGTCACCGGCCTCGAGTTCGGTGCACGCCAGTCCGTAGCTGACCGCGTTGGTACCGGCGCAGCCGTATCCGTCGAGGTGCATGCCGAACAGACCGAGGGCACCCATCTCCTTGCCCAGCTCTTTGGGAAGGATCTCCTCTTCGAACCATTCCGCGATATTCGGCAGGACTTTGTCACCGACAAACTCGCGAACCGTGTCCCGGATCAGTCGCTCTTCGTCGCTGAGAAGGGAGTCGATCTGAAGGAAATCGTGCGGGGTTTCGCCCCCGGGGCGGATTGCGGTGCTCATGCCCCTCAGCCTACAGGTCGGGAGTCTCCGGTCGGCTATCCGGATCGCCCCACCAGAGCGTGCGCTGGGGGAAGGCGATGACGATGTCGTGCTGTCTCAAGGCTCGGGCCACGGTCCTGGCGACACCATCGGTAGCTCGATACTGGTCGAGTACCAGAGGGTCGTGCCAGAACAGCAGCCGGAACTCGATCGCATTGTCCCCGAACTCGGAGACGAGCGCCTCGGGCGGGGGTTCCGGATGCGTCAACTCGCAGGCTGCGGCGGCATCCTCGAGTACCTGCTTCGCGCGGTCCAGGTCGGTGCCGTATGCCACTCCCACCTCGAGACTCGAACGGCGAGTTCCGAGATCGGTCAGGTTGATGACGGGGTTGTCAATGACCGTCTTATTGGGAATGTGCACCCGTTCGCCGTCGATCGTCTCGATGATCACGGTTCTTCCGGTGATCTCGAGCACGTTCCCGGTTCCGCTCTCGGTGACGATCTGGTCTCCTGGTGCGAACATGGGCGTACCTTGGAGAACAAGGCCGGATGAGAAGTTGTCCATCAGTCGTCGCCCGGCGAAGAACAGGACAAGTCCGACAGCAATCATGATCATCAACGCGGGGCCAATGTCGATCCCGAGGATTGAGACGGCGTAAATGAACCCGGTGAAGATAATGACCCAACCGGTGGCCCTCGCGACGAGGAATGCGTACTCATCGC
>JAMBLK010000159.1 GCA_023336855.1 Actinomycetes bacterium | reverse complement strand
ATACGCCCTGTTCGAATCGGGAGAACTGCGAGTCGGCGACATCGCGGATCTGGTGAAATCGTCCGAGTCGGCCACCAGCCATCAACTGCGGCAGCTACGACTGGCGGGATTGGTGCGTTCCACACGCGTGGGGCGCGAGGTCCGGTATCGCATCGCGGACAGCCATGTGCGTGTTCTTCTCGATGTTGCGGTCGGGCACTACCTGCATGACCACGGAAACCATCCGTGAGCGGCGGTCACGACCACACGGTCCGCGCCAGCCGACGCCACCTCAAATCGTTGACGATCGCCTTCGTCTTGGTGGTGGGATTCATGGTCGCAGAAGCCGTCGCCGGGTGGCTGACCGGCTCGCTGGCGCTTATCTCAGATGCCGGCCACATGGCCACCGATGCCCTCGGTCTGGGCATGGCTCTTGCCGCCATACTCGCCGCCGACAAGGCAGGCGACCAGACTCAACGCACCTACGGTCTCTACCGAACCGAGATCCTCGCCGCACTCGCCAACGCGGTGTTGCTATTCGCCGTGGCCGGCTACGTCCTGTACGAAGCCGTAAGACGCATCGAATCGCCGCCTGGAATCCTCACGGGACCGATGACCGCCGTCGCCGTCGTTGGCCTGGTCGTCAACATCATTGCTTGGCGGCTCCTGAGACGCGGAGCCGACGAATCCCTCAACGTCGAAGGCGCCTACGTCGAGGTGCTCGCCGACCTCATCGGATCAATCGGGGTCATCATCGCTGCTGTGGCCGTTTGGATCACCGGTTGGACGATCATCGACCCGATCATCGCCGCAGCCATCGGTCTGTTCATCCTCCCACGAGCATGGCGTCTCGCCCGAAAGGCTCTACACATCCTCCTCCAGGCCGCACCGGAAGACCTTGACCTCGACCAGATCGCATCCGAACTCCGCAAGGTTCCCGACGTCGTTGACGTGCACGACCTCCACATATGGACACTCACTTCGGACATGGAAGTCGGAACCGTCCACCTGATGATCATCGAAGACGCCCGACCACACCCGGTGCTTGATCAGGCTCGATCGATCCTCCAGGATCACGGCGTCGCCTATGCCACGCTTCAGGTCGAACCCGAATCCCACAAAGGATGCGCTGAAATCACCTGGTGAGCCCTCGTGCCAGTCGACCTCCAATTCCTGTTCATCGCGCATACCCACATCGCGGTACCCACCGCTATGTCTGCGGCTCTCGCATCGACCTCGATAACTCGTGGAAGCTCTCCAACCTGACCGCATCGGTGGAGCGCCTCGATCGGGTGCGGCACGGCACCAACGCTGACCGCCTACATGCCGAGCGTGAACTCGATCTCATCAGATCGCCCATGGAATCGCCCACAGCGAACGGCGAGGGAAGTGCTCCTGTGACCTGGGGAAACGCTGTCTGAACGACAACGGCTCGTGGAGCGACCGGGACGAGAACCAGGCGAATCATGGCCGGAAGGTCGCAGGTTCAGATCCTGCCCCGCAACGAAGGAAACCCTTGGGACACCCACATATCTCGACGGTCTTCTCGTGCCTGGGATGGTCGGACAGTAGGGGGTTCGTCGGGTTGTGAGTCCACTGGTGCCGGACTGGTGTCCGTTGAATCCCATCGGGAGTTGCGGGTAATAGCGACGCTCGGTCGAGTCTTGCCCGATGGGTCCCTGGCGGGACGGGAGGACCGGGAGAGGAGGCGGGAATCGGGTCGAAGACCGTGCAGCCACTTGCCGAGCGATCTTCGTCCAGATCAGCCGCTACAACACCCGACAGCTGCTCGACTCCACCGCCGGACATCTGCGCCCAAGTCAAGTGGGAGGGCACCTGCCGTCAACACACCACCAGCCATGCCTCGCAAACCACGCGACTGCACAGATGCGAGAAGACTCGCGGCCGTCGGGAAGGGGCCGCCTGTCTACGCTGGCTGCAGGATGCCACATCGTCTGCACCACAGCCGGAGGGGGAAGGCTCTCGGTCTCCCCGAACTTGTCGCTATCGGTGTGGGGGGCATGATCGGGGGCGGCATCTTCTCGATCCTCGGTATCGGTGCGCAGATCGCCGGACACGGTGTGGTCGTCGCCCTCGCACTCGGGGGACTGGTGGCCCTCTTCTCCGGCTACTCCTACGTCCGCTTGGCAGGAACGTTCCCGACGGATGGAGCGAGCTACACGTACGTCAGCCGTGCCTGGTCCCAACACCCGGAGTTCGGTGCGCTCACTGGATGGACCGTCATCCTCGGATACGTCGGTACCCTTGGCCTGTATGCGTTCACCTTCGGGGCCTACGGCGCGGACCTGGTCGGGTTTGGTGGGAATGACGTGTTCCGATTGTTCCTCTCCGCCGGGGTGTTGGTCCTTTTCCTGGCGGTCAACCTCGCCGGGGCCCGAGCGACCGGCACCGCGGAGGATCTGGTTGTGTACACGAAGATCGCGATCCTTGGGGTCTTTGCCGTCGCCGGCCTGATCGCGACCCGCGAGTCGGCAGGGATCCCTCGCTTCGAAGAGGGAGCCGGGAGCGTTTTCATGGCGGGGGCCATGATCTTCGTGGCCTACGAGGGGTTCCAATTGATCACGAACGCGGTCGAGGAGACCGATGATCCACAACGGAACGTGCCGAGAGGCGTGTACGCCTCGATCGCCATCGTCACAGCGATCTATGTCGTCCTCGCCTACGTCGCAGTCACGGCCCTCCCCGTCGAGAAGCTCGTGGAGGCCAAGGAGTACGCCTTGGCCGTCGTCGCTCAGCCGGTCCTCGGTGAGGCGGGCACGATCCTGGTGGCCCTTGCCGCCTTGTTGGCGACGTCATCGGCTATCAACAGCACCATGTTTGGTGCTTCCCGGATGATGGCCGACATGGGCGACGATCGCACCATGCCGGGCGCTTTTGCTCGACGGAACCGGGCCCAGGTTCCGTATGCGGCCGTCGTGGCGTTGACCTCGCTGGGGCTCGTTCTCACTCTGTTCGGTTCCCTTGAGGTGATCGCGTCATTCTCGAGCATGACGTTCCTCCTCGTATCGCTCCTCGTCTCTGTCGCGAACCTGCAGCTCCGACGCCAGACTGGAGCCCGAGCGTCGATCGTGGTCGCCGGAATCATCCTGATGACGATCACGATCGTCCTGTTGTGGGTCTATCTGGCGATGAACGACCCGGCGACCCTGGGCCTCGTGGCGCTCCTCTATGTGGTCTCTTTCGGTGCCGAGCGTTCCTACGCCGTCTGGCGATCCCGGAACCGTCTCCAGCACTGAGCCGCCGTTGTCGTGAGCCTCGTCTCACGGACACAGAGGCCTCCCATCCTGGGCACGAGTTCGATGAACGCCCCGACCGGATCTCCGACTTCTGTTGCCTTGAGAGCGTCGGAATGCTGTTCAACCTTGGGGATTGCTCTGAGTTCAGGGGTGTGGGCCGCGACGGCGACGTTGCGTGTCACGATCCCTCTGCGCACGGCGTCGTTGAGGGCGCCACGGACGATGAGATGAATCTCCAACACCGTCTTCGGCGCCAAGGGTTTGCGCACATTGGTCGGATGCAGCTTCTGGTCATAGAGCGCCTCGAGATGATGCGGACGCAGACGCCGGATCGCCACCTTGCCAAGGGTGAGGAGGATGTGCCGGTGGATCTTGCGCCGATACCCGTCCTACGTCGAGCGAGCCAGCTCGAGTTTCTTGCCGGGCAGCCACCTGGTGGTCAGGTAGGCGCCGAAGCTGAATGAGCGGCCTTCGTCGTTGCGTCCGTTCAACTCCTTGGCGAGACGAGCAGCGAGTCGCTCCGCCTCATCACGGCTCGTCCCAGCAGGATGCCAGCTGCGCCGTTCCTTGCCGGTGACCGTATCCAACCCCTCGTAGATGACTGCATACCAACGGTCGCCCTTCTTTGCTGCGCAGCCTTCCATGTTGCGTCCTGAAAGTTGGACAGAACCTGCGGGTGTGAGTCCCGTTCGGGTAATCGCTGGAGAGCCCGGTAGCAGACCCCGGTTCGTTGCTGAGAGGCGGCGGGCTGAGCTGGGTGTCGAATAGAAGAACAAGAGAACCAGCAGTCGAGCCGGTCTGGCCATTCCGAGGACTCAGGTGTTGCGCTGGAAGCGATCGCGGATGAAACCGGATCGGTTCAGAATGCCATGCGGTCGATCCAGGAGATTGCTGAGTGGATCATTCCGTTTTGGTCTCGTCAGATCGGGACGAACGCCCTCGCTACAGAAGACGAAAAGCCGGCTGAAGTATCCGGCCGGCCTTTCGACTGTGAGCAGTCTGTTGTCGTGCTCAGGATTTATGTTTGCAACCGTCGCTGCAATGGGCGACGCGGGGGATCATGAATCTGTGCATGTTCTCTCCTTCCTTTGTCATTGCGATTCGAGTGTGAGCCACGCAGGCTACGAACGAAATGCTGAGGAAGCTACCGGCCGCAAGTGCCCCCGGCAGATACTTTGATTGCTCACTCATCGTCGTTACCTCACCTTTTCTCACCCGCTACCGGAAACGGATGTTGTCCACGCGTCACCACTCCGGTCTTGGAACCCGCCTTTCCGGAGTTGCTCCTGTTGTTGATATCACCACCGTACTCCTTACAGTTGGCTGGAATGTCAAGAGGAGATGTCGCTGCGAGATCTCCTCTGTCGTATCAGGGACCCATCGCACACTTTCATGTATCGACGTGGCCCCACAGCCGTTCCCATCGGGTAGGGAATGCCACCGAAACCACGGAACCGACGGGACCGGGCGGAGGTTCAGCGGTTGCGCGTCCACCAGATCCGAGCACCCAGCACGACGAGAGCGACCCCTCCGGCGGCGAGAAGGACTCGCAGATACGTCAAGTGGCTCGATCCGGTGTCTACCACTTCGACCGCGAGTACGTAGACCGCCCCCGCGACGAGGAACAGGGTGACGACGGTTCCCAGCGCCAGCCGGTCGACTGCACGGCGGAGCGCCATCGCCTCCAACTCCCGACCGCGTTCGCGGGTTGCGAGTTCGAGGTCGCCGGTCTCGAGGCGCTGGAGGAGCCTGTCTACTCGATGGGGGAGACCGTCGGCGAGCCGGGCCACGTCGAGTGCGTCTCGTCCGACGCGGCGGAGAAATTTCTTCGGCGAGGTCCTCTCTCTGAGGAACGCTTTCATCTCGGGTTCGAGAGAGCGGAAGAACAAAAAATCGGAGTCGACGAGCACCGCGACGCTCTCGAGCATGGCGAGCACCTTGAAGAGGAGAGCCAGGTCGGCCGGAAACTGGAGCTGGTGCCGATGGGCGATTCGCATCAGTTCGCCGAGCATGTCACCCGCGGCGAGATCCTCAAAGGACTTGTCTCCAACACGATAGAAGAGGTGGTCGAAGTCCCGGGCCACGCCTCTTCGATGAGACTCGGGTTCGGTGACACCGAGGGCCCAGAGGGCGTCGAGTATGCCCTCAGTGTCACCCGAACTCATCGAAGAGGCGAGGTCCAGGAAGTCTTCGCGTTGGCGTTCGGTGAGGGTGCCGACCATTCCGAAGTCGACGAGCCCGATCCGAAGGTCCTCGGTGACGATGAAGTTGCCGGGATGCGGGTCCGCATGGAAGAAACCCTCTCGGAAGATCTGCGTGAAGGCGGTGTGCAGCGCTACCTCAGCGAGGCGATGACGATCGTCGGGTGTCAGGTGGGTGTCGAGGGCGACATCGGCGAAGTTGGTGCCTCGAATCTCGTCCATGACGAGCACGCGCGACGTCGAATAGTCCCAGTAGATGGTCGGGATGGACACGTCGGTATCGCCGCGGTGGATATCTCCGATACGGTCGGCGTTGTAGCCCTCGTTCGTGTAGTCGAGTTCGTTACGCAACGTGAAGGCGAACTCCTCGAAGAAGCCCTCAACATCGTAGGACGCATCTGCGGAGTCCCGTGAGGTACGGCGGCGGATCCAGCGTTCCAGGATGGCGAGGTCCATCTCGACTATTGCGCGCACCTCCGGCTTCTGGATCTTGACGACGACGGCTTTGCCGCTGTGCAGCGTCGCTCGGTAGACCTGTCCGATCGAAGCCGATCCAATGGGGTCGGTATCGAATGTCGCGAACACCTCGTCGCGAGGCGCCGGGAGTTCGTTATCGAGGATCGGGGCCATGTCCGGGAACGGAACCGGTGGTACGGCGCTCTGGAGTCGGGCGAGCTCCGATGCATACTCGGGCCCGATCAGGTCACCGCGGGTGCTGAGGATCTGGGCCAGCTTGATGAATGTCGGCCCCAGATCCTCGAACGCCATGCGGAGATGTTCCGGACCTGAATAGGGCTCGTTACGACGCGGGTGGCTCAGCAGTCCCCACTGAAACGGCAATAGCCACCCCATCCCGGTCCCGACCAGCGTCAAGCCGAGACCGTGGCGTAGGAGAGCGCCGACGATCTGTCGTTCGCGTCTCCACTGCCGGCGCCGGTTCCACGCCTGGTTGCGTCGTTGCCATCGCATCGTCATGGGATCCGTTGTTTCCGTGCTTTCAGGTCCAGAATCGCTTGCCGTGGCAGCGCCCGGTTCAGCGTGTCGGGGGAAGCGACCCTGCGGCGGGCAGGCGGTCGGCTGGGGGGAGCATCCACCGGCGTGATCGAGGAGCTCCTCGTGAAGTGACGAGCCGACGACCGAGTGTTGTGGGTCACGGCGAGATGTCGATCCGACACCTTGTCGGGTTCGAGGTCACCGAAATCGGTTGGGCTCGCCATGTTTTCTCTCCCTTCTTGCCGGCCACACTAACATATGCCCTCCATCCGGATGGAAGGTCAAGGGCCGGAGCTTCGTGGCACAATGTGCAGGGCGAGCATCGGAGGCTCTCGATTGGGACGACGTCGTTCGGTGCGT
>JAMBLK010000158.1 GCA_023336855.1 Actinomycetes bacterium | reverse complement strand
TCTTCGTAGCGGGGGCAGGATTTGAACCTGCGACCTTCGGGTTATGAGCCCGACGAGCTACCAGACTGCTCCACCCCGCGCCGTTGTGGAAACCGAATTATACGAACGAGCGGCGTCTATCGCATCCCCGTCACAACACCCGGTTGTCACAGCTAGGCGTCGGTCGTGGTGTCTTCGGTCGTCGTCTCTTCCGCCGGTGTCTCTTCGGCTGAACCGGGGGCGAGGAGACGGCTCGCTTCTTCGATCGCCGCCTGGGCCTCTTCGATCTTCTGGGCCCATGTGACCAGATCGCCGTTGCGCATCGCCGCTTCGGCCTCTTGGAAGGCCTGATCGGCTCGGGCCAGCAACTCAATCACCTGTTCCTCAATCGTTCCCGTCGGCGGTGGAGCGACTTCGCCATCACCACCGTCACCGTTCCCATTGGAGACACCGAACACCGCAGACAACGCCTCAGAGAGAGAGTCCCTCATCTCGATCTGCCCGTTGAACGACACGACGACGCGCTTGAACTCCGGGATTCCCGTGTTCGACGCGCCATCGCTCGCACTGATGTAGATCGGTTGGACGTAGAGCAGGGACTGCTCGATCGGGATGATGAGCATGTTGCCCTGAATCACCCTCGACCCACCCTGACCGAGCAAAGTGAACTCAGCCGATATCGCCGGATCCTGGTTGACGAAGTTCCCGACCTGTCCGGGGCCGTCGATCTGGCTGTCCGATGGCAACTCGTATTCAACGATCCGGCCGTACTCCTCGAGCGGTCCGCTCTTCGCCACCATGAACGACACCATGTTCGGACGGCCCCTCGGCGTGAACGGTTGCATCAGCAGGAACGACAGTTCCTCCTCCCCCGGTAGCTTCATCAACAGGTAGTACGGGAGCATCGGAGTGAACTCCTGGCCGTCCACATCGACGAACCGGCCCCTCAACGCCGGTCTCGGCGAAGTCGACGGGTCACGGGCGATCTGCCACGGATCCGACACCGTGAAGAACTGTTCCGGGTCCGTCATGTGATAGAGCTGGTAGACGTCGGTCTGGATACGGAACAGGTCCTCGGGGTACCGGAAATGTTCGATGATCTCTTTCGGCAGTTCGTCGGCGGAACGGAAGACTCCCGGGAAGATCGCCATGTTCGCCTGGATCACCGGATCGTCCGGATCGATGACGTAGAGGTCGACTGTTCCGTCATACGCGTCGACGACGGCCTTCACCGAGTTCCTGATGTAGTTGAACTGGCCGGGGAGACCGGGGGCGGCGTTCAGACGGGCCGTGTTCGCGGGCGCCGAATACGGATAACGGTCCGTAACCGTGTAGAGATCCATGACCCACTTGAGTTGCCCGTCTGCGATAACGATGTACGGATCGGCATCTGCGTAGAGGAACGGAGCAAGACGCTCGACTCGCGACCGGATGTTGCGTTCGAGCATCACCTTCGAGTCGGCGCTGACCCGGTCTGATATCAGCGTGTCGAGGTTCCCGAATCGCAGCGACCACGCCACCCGGTTGAAGAAGCCACCAACTTCGACCCCGCCAATGCCGTCGTAGGAGTTGGTTGCAACTTCGGCTCCGCTCGATCCGATCGGGAAGTCGACCTCCTGCTGAGACGTTCCGGCGATCACATAGTCGGTCTCCGCATGGTCTGAGAAGTAGATGCGGGGTTGATCGATGTTGAGCGACGTGTCGTCGGAGAGGTTGACCGGCGGGATGTCTTTCACGAGGAAATCGGGCTGACCCTGCACGGTGACATCGTTCGCCGGGCTCAGCACCGATCCGAACCCGTGCGTGTAGACGAGACGTTCGGTCACCCAACCCTCGGCGGGGATCTGGGTCTCTTGGAGCTCCCGGGCCGACACCATCACCTGCGTGAGCTCACCATCGATCTCGTATCGGTCGACATCGACGTCGCCGATGTCGTAGTACGTAACGATGTTCTGGAGCTGCTGGTACGTCGACTTCAGGACACCCGGGTCCCAGAGACGGATGTTGCTGATCGTCGGATCATTGGCAGCCAGATCATCAGCCGTGAGATCGGGTGAAGCGGCAAACGGTGCGATCTCGACATCGGCCAGTCCATAGGCTTGGCGAGTGAACTCGATGTTGTATGCGACGTATGGCGCTTCCTTTGCGACCTCGTCCGGCTGGACACTCAGCCGCTGCACAAGCGCCGGATACACACCGCCGACCACGATCGACGTGACAAGCCACAATCCAACGGCAACGAGCGGCAACGTCCACCCTCGGAACCACAGGTTCACGAGGAGGATCACAGCGGCAACGACCGAGATCAGGATGAGCAGATTCAACGCAGGAACTTGAGCGTTGACGTCAGTGAACGATGCACCGAAGACTTGGCCACGGCTGCTGTAGAGGAGGTCCCACTTGTCGAGCTGGTATCCGACGGCCTTGAGGAGCACCAGCACCGCGAGGAGAATCGAGATATGGGCCTTGACGCCCGAGCTGGCCCGCTTCCCCGGGCCCTGAACGCTGATCCCGCCGTTGAGGTAGTGAACGGCGACCACGACGAGCGTCAACACCAGCGTCAGCTGGAACGTCCACCCAAACACGTCGCGCATGAACGGAACATCGAAAACGTAGAGACCGATGTCGTGATCGAAGATCGGATCGGTGAGTCCGAAAGAGCCACCCTTCGAGAACAACAGCCAGTTCTGCCACCAGGCCGCTGCACCGAGCCCGATGAGGATCCCGAAAAACGAAGCCGCCGCCAGGCGGAGACGGCCCGAACGAGGCTCGACCCATGTTTGATAGCGCATCAGCAACTCTTCGTCTGGACTCCCCGGCATGACACCGCGACGCGGCGACAGCCGATCGACGATGAACAGGTTGAGCCAGAAGATCGCGGCAGCGACGAGTGACGCCGCGATCACGAGCCAGAGGCGAGTGAAGACGAGGGTCGTCCACACGCCGACTTGACCAACACTCGAATACCACAGGTAGTCGGTCCAGAGTGTCGAGAGAGAACGCAGGGCGATGAGTCCTACAAAGCCAACGCCGAAGACGATCCACAGGATGCGTCGGAGTCGGAATCGGCCTTTCGATGCGTACGGGATCGGTTCGCGATTAATCACAGTGTGAGTCTACGAGTGTTCCCGATTCAGCGTGACGGAACGATCGCGCAGGCGCACTCGATCCGGGACGGTGGCATCACAGTTCCGCTCGGAAGACCATCAGCAATTACCCAGGGGCCCTTGTTCGCAGGGCACTCACGACACGGCCGGCCCGACGGGATGACCTCGAGGGCCGCTGCACCGAGATCCGCGAGTGCGGCCGTTACACCGACGTGATAGGCGGCACGTGAAGCGAATTGCACTCTGCGTTCCGCTTCGTCGGTACGCCACGATCGGAATACGCGGGACAGCGCAGAAGCGATCTCACGGTTGCCGGCCCCGGACCCTCGAGAACGAGCGACTGAGCCCTGGGCCGCTTCGATGAGCGCCCCGGCGAACTCCGCTGACGGATCGCCGGGATCAACGTCGTCCGGCTGCGGGGTCTCGGTGGTGTCCATCATCTCCGCTGCCGCGGCGAAGCCCTCAACCATGCTCTCTCGGGCGAGCAGGGACAGGGCCTGCGAGACCTCGTCGGCCACAATGTCCGCATCCGGCTCCCACCCGTCGACCAGGCGGAGATCCTCCAGCGCCTTGTTCTGTGCTTCGACCAGGCTCCGCTTGACGCTGCGGAGCGCCCGGTTCTGAACGGGGAGAAGATGGCGTTCACGCAGTGCGAACGGATCGAGAGACGGCTCGGGCTCGGACTGGGGACTGGTGACCGGCGACTCGGGGCTCTCCTGATCCCCTCCGTCGTCGCTGCGCTCCAACGCGTCCCCCCGTCCTCCGGCCGAGGGGACAGGCTCGGGTTCGGGCTCGGGCTCGGGCTGGAGGCTGATAGCTGGTAGCTGGTCGCTCCCCCCGCCTTCGGCAGGATCTCTGAGCTGAGCGAAGAGTCCGGACAGGGGATCCGGCTCCGGTGCTGGTGCTGGTTCCGGTTCCGGTTCCGGCTCGAGCTGGAGGCTGGCAGCTGGTAGCTGGTCGCTCTCTCGACCCCCTCCGTCAACGGCTTCGCCGCTGCCACCTCCCCCTAAGGGGGAGGAAGAAGACTCGGGCTCGGACTCGGGCTCGGGCTCGGACTCGGGCTCGGGCTGGTCGCTGGCAGCTCGCAGCTGGTCGCTCTCTCGACCCCCTGCCTCGTCGCTGCGCTCCTCCGCGTCCCCCCGTCCTTCGGCCGAGGGGACAGGAGTTGAGTCAGATTCAGGCTCTGGGTCTTGACCCCCTCCGTCAGCGGCTTCGCCGCCACCTCCTCCCCCTGAGGGGGAGGAAGAAGACTCGGGCTCGGACTCGGGTTCGGGCTGGGAGCTGGCAGCTCGCAGCTGGTCGCTCTCAATCCCCCCTGCTTCGTCGCTGCGCTCCTCCGCGTCCCTCCGTCCTTCGGCCGAGGGGACAGGAGCCGGTTCGGGTTCGGACTCGGGCCGGTCGATGGCAGCTGGCAGCTGGTCGCTCTCCGTCTTCCTCATCGCTTCTATCTCGGCGACCATCGCGTCGGCGTCTACCGGTTCGGTTGACATCACACGGGCAGCGGACACGATCTTCACTGAGCCTTCGTCTTCGGGCCAGTGCGTTCGCATATCTTCGGTCGCATCGAGAACCGTGACGGTGTCGGTCGCCTCCACCGTCGGCTTGTCTGCCACCACGTCCGCCTCCGGCGCTACCTCGTTCCCTGCGATCGTCGCCCGGGCAGTATCCAACTCGGCCATCAGCTCAGCGCGCCGTACCTCGAGTGCCCGGGCACGCTCTTGGGCGGTGTCCGCCTGGCGCCGTGCATCCGACATGATCGAATCTGACTCTTGACGGGCTGTCGCGACGAGCCTCTCGGATTCCTCGCGCGCATTGCCAACCGACTCGTCACGATCCCTCTTGGCGTCACCGACCAAGCGCGATGCCTCTCGTTCCGCTTCGGCCTGGGTGAACAGAGCGTGCTCGGTCGCAGCGATCGCGACCTCGTTGGCCGTGTCTACAGCGGACGCCAACATCTCACTGCCGGTCTCCCACACATGCCGCCGTATCTCGTATGAATCAGCCCGGGACGACTCGCGCAGTGCGCGTGACTCCTCATCAGCTTCGGCTCGCCACCGCGCAGCATCATCGGCGGCTCTCGACCTCATCTGCTCAGCCGCGACCCGCGCCTCCTGCAAGACTCGTTTCACTTCTTCACCGACGACGTCCAACTCCGCCGCGAGGTCAGTGGGGTGAGCAAGGCCGAGCTCGCTCATGTTCCCTTCGAGGCTCCGGATGTGCTGTTCGAGAGCGTCGATACGCGCCCCGGTCGCCTCGCGGTATGCGTCGACCTTCCGGCGGTCATAGCCCTTCCGGGTTAGCGGGAAGGCATCGGCCCGCGGTTCATGAGAGGTGGAGTCGTCCATGCCGCCAGAGTAACGAGGCTTCTCGACCGTCCCGGGTATTCGAGACGATCAAGCGTCCGATGGTCCCTCGTAGCCGAGGTAGTCCAGCGCATCATCGATGGTCTCGACACGTACAACAATGATCTTGTCCCCTGCGGCGGTGACGGCATCGTCATAGTTGTTTGCCGGAATGAACACGACGGTCGCGCCAGCGTCGATCGCTGCATGGACCTTCTGAGTCACTCCCCCGATCGCTCCAACGGTGCCGTCATGGGAGATCGTTCCGGTGCCGGCCATGCGGAGGCCACCGGTGAGGTCCTCTTCAGTGAGTTGGTTCATGATCTCGAGGCTGAACATCATCCCTGCCGACGGACCGCCGATATTCTGCGAATCCATGTCGACGTCGACGGGGAACTCGATGATCGGAGGATTGTTGTCGAGCAACACGCCCACCATTGGACGTGACGGGTCATCGACATGCACGCCGAGAACGAGTTCAACCTCGATGACCGCAACTTCACCTGAGCCCTCGACTACCCGTTCAATTTCGAGGATGACGCGGTCGCCGATCTCTTTGTCGGCCAGCTCGTCGATCACATCGGAACGGAATGCGACCTCGTACCCGTCGATTCCGATGATGACGTCGTCGGCGAGCAGTACGCCATCGGCTGCGGAATCCGGGACCGTCTCGATCACCAACGCGCCGGTTCCAATGTACGTGGGCTCATATCCCAGTTTGGTGAGAGCCACGAACTGGGCGTCGGTCTTCGACTGGTTCATGCGGGCGAGGTTCTCGCGACGAAGATCCTCAGGAGATACTCCGGTGGGACGGATGTTCTGGCGGGGGGCCACGTCGACCTTCGGATTGACCTGCGCCGCCACGTATTCGAACACGTTGGCTTCTCGGAGAGACACGGTCAGGAAGAACATCTCGCCATCGATCACCTCGTCCTCGCCCACGACGTGAACGAAGTCGGATGTGTCGTATACGGGCCCCGGCGACAGCGTGTAGTACGGCACCTTGATCGGCCACGCGATGGCGATCGCGATGCCGATGACCATGAAAACGGCGGCGAGAACGAACGGCCACCAGGGAACGCGATAGCGCTCGGACGCGCCGGGTTCGGGCGTGTCGGAGCGATCTGTTTCTATCATCATCGTGTCGTCCATCTACGGCGAGACTACCGATGATCGCGATTTGCCACGACCGTCAGGCGATGCGACGGCCTGCGATCAGATCCGCTTGGACGACGATCCGGTACCGAGCCGACCCTCGGGGGTGGCAGGCGAACATCGTGACGATCGGCTTGCCAACGTCGTAGGAGATCCAGAGTTCGTCTGGTTCGACGACGAAACTGTCCGAGACCTTGTACATGACCTCGAACCCATCCCCATCTTCGAGATAGATCAGATCACCGTTGTCGAGACGATCCAGATTCCAGAACGGTCGTGAGTGGGTAGTCCGATGGCCGGCGAGTACGACGTTCCCGGATCCCCCCGGCGTGGACGTTCCCGCCCATTGGGCTACGCCACGATCGATCACGGACAAGGCGATGCCCGATCGGATGGTTTCGTCGAGATCGATCGCCGGGATCCGTATTCTCGACACCACGACGCCTGACTGCTGCGTGCGGTGGAACGAGGGTTGGCGTGACGACGATGGCGTCACGTCTTCGGATGACGTCGCCATAGCAGGCAGCGCCGCGAACGTGCTGAAGACGAGGCCGAACACGGCCATGAAACGAATTGCCGATCTCACGAGTCTCATTGTTGTCCACATCGGCTGATACCGACTGCTCCTTGAGCCGCTAGACGGCCACGACGCGAACGAAGGACCGAACATGCAAGCTCTCCATCCGAACGTCATCACCGGCGTCACGCTCCCGCGCAGAGCGGTGACAACCGCCGTTCTCATCATCGGATTCGCTCTCGTCACTGCCGCAGCCGCACAAGTTCGGATCCCGATCCCCGGTACGCCAATTGCGATCACCGGGCAGACCTTCGGGGTCCTCCTCGCCGGCGCCGCCCTCGGCTCGCGCGCCGGTGCGGGAAGCATGCTGCTCTACATCTCACTCGGTGCGATCGGACTGCCGTTCTTTGCCGGTGGCGCAGGTGGCTGGACCTACGCGACGGGTGCATCGTTCGGTTATCTCATCGGCTTCATCGTATCGGCATGGCTCATCGGCCGGTTCGCCGAGCAGCGTCGGGATCGGACAGTTAAGACGGCCGTTCCCGCCTTCTTGCTCGGGAGCGCCGCCATCTACACGCTCGGTGTGACCTGGCTGTGGGCCACGGTCGAGGCGATCCCAACGCTCGGAGACGCCCTGCGGGCCGGCATGTATCCGTTCATCGCGGGAGACGTGGTGAAGGCGGCGGCAGCAGGCCTGCTGCTGCCGGCAGCCTGGCTGGTAGTGAGGAAAGCTGACAGCTGACAGCTGACAGCTGACAGCCAGAGAATTGCGACTCTTCTTGCTGTTGGCTGTGAGCTGGTAGCTGGCAGCTCCCTACAGATCCATCTCTTCGCCGAGGTAGGCCTTGATCACGTTGGGGTCGTTCTGGACCTCTGTCGGGAGTCCGACAGCGATTCGTTCGCCGAAATCGATGACCATCACCCGGTCGGCGATATCCATCACCAGACCCATGTCGTGCTCGACGAGGATCATCGCGATCCCGAGTTCTTCCCGAATATCGAGCACGAACCTGGCCATGTCCTCGGTCTCCTCGAGGTTCATACCTGCGACCGGTTCGTCGAGCAGGAGCAGTTCCGGTTCCATAGCCAATGCGCGTCCAAGCTCGACCCGCTTCTGGATACCGTACGGCAGCATCGCCACCGGATACTTGCGCCACCGTGCGATCTCGAGGAAATCGATGATGTCCTCGACCACGACCCTGTTCGCGAGCTCTTCCTTCTTCGCCGGCCCGACCCAGATGGCGCCATCCCACCAGGACGTCTTCGTCCGGACGTGGCGTCCGAGCATGATGTTCTCGAGCACCGTCATGTGTGCGAAGAGCTCGATGTTCTGGAACGTGCGCGCAACCCCGAGTTCGGCGATCCGATCAGGTCTCTTGCCCAGGATCTCTTCCTCCTTCCACCGGATGGAGCCCTCCTGCGGCTTGTACAAGCCGTTGAGGCAGTTGAAGATCGACGTCTTCCCTGCGCCGTTCGGCCCGATGATGGCGAACAGTTCCCCATCGTCGACGTCGAAACTGATGTCGTCGAGGGCCTTGAGCCCTTTGAATGCAAGGCTCACGTCTTTGAACTCGACGAGATGCCCGTAGTCGCCGCGCTCGGCCTCACGATCGAACTGGAGAGCCGTTCTGCGCGCCGTCATGACAGCCACCGCTTCCGCCGCTTGTAGTGCTTCACGTCGCGGAACGACTTCCGCTCCCCTTCGCTGTGGAGTCCGAGGTAGAACTCCTTCACGTCCTCATCCCCGAGGAGCTTCTGCGGGTCACCATCCATCACGATCTTGCCGGTCTCCATGATGTAGCCGTAGTTCGCTATCGACAGTGCCATGTTGGCGTTCTGCTCGATCAGTAGGACCGACACGCCCTGATTGTTGATGTCAACGATGATGCCGCGAATCTGCTGGACGAGCATCGGCGCGAGTCCGAGGGTCGGCTCATCGAGGATGAGCAGCTTCGGATCGGCCATGAGCGCACGGCCGATCGCAAGCATCTGCTGCTCACCACCGGACAGATATCCGGCCGTGTCCTTCCTGCGACCCTGCAATACGGGGAACAGATCCATCACGCGCTCGTGGGCCGCGGTGACAGAAGCCCGACTCGAGTTCGTGAACGCACCGGTGCGGAGGTTGTCGTCAACGCTCATCTCGGCGAAGATCCGCCGACCCTCGAGCACTTGCGCCATCCCCATCCGCACGATCGCCGACGGATCCTTGCCGTCGATACGATCACCGGCGAACGTGACGGTCCCCTTCGTGATGTCGCCTTCATGGACGTCGAGGATGCCCGTGATGGCGCGCAGGGCCGTTGTCTTGCCTGCGCCGTTCGCGCCCAACAGAGCGATGATCTCGCCGTCCGGCACGGAGAGCGAGAGTCCGCGCAGAACGAGGACGACGTCGTTGTAGACGACCTCCAGGTTCGCGACTTCGAGCATCGGTTCCTCGTGTTCTTCTTGTGGGTCGTGGGTGGCCGGACCCGGAGGCCCGGCCACCCTCTGGCTCGTCTAGAACTGGTAGCAGGCCTCTTGGAAGTCGAAGCCCAGAGCAGTCGGTCCGACGAAATCGTTGGCGACGATCTCAGAACCGGATCCGCCTGCTTCGAGGTTGGCGACCGACGGGCGGTACAGCGTGATGGCACGCTGGACCTGGTCGGAGGTGCTCCCCGTGTAGTTCTCGTTCGGCGCGAGTCCCATGAAGTCGACGTTGTCAAGCGTCCTGAGTGCCGCATTGACCCCGGCACGCGTCATGTCACCGCTGTCGTAGGCAGCCTGCAAAGCCGCGTGCACGAGCATCGCCTCCGAGACACCGAGACCGACGTAGTCGTTGGCGGGCATATCGGGAGCGAACTCCTCGACGAGCTGCATCGTCAACGCCATACCGGCCGAATCGCCGCCCCACGGCTGCGCATAGAAGCCGCCGTACCACATGGCCTGAATCGCATCAGCGATCGCTGAGCCTTCCGCGATGAACGCAGGGTTGTACGTCGGGCCCGCGCCCGACCACTTCGCACCGACGAAGCCCTGCTGCAGAGCAGCTCCGAAGACCTCACCGAACGTGCCCGGCGTCGTCGTCACGTAGACCATGTTTGCACCTGATGCGACGATCGCATCGGCAACCGGCTTCTGGTCCTGGTTTGGGATGATGGTCGCCGAACCGTCGTAGACGACCTCGACACCGTTGATCTCGGCCCACTTGAGAGCACCGGCCATCGAGTCGAGACCGAAGTCACCGGGGATCGACGCCACGGCGAGTGTCGGTGCCTCGTTACCTTCCTTGGCCCACTCCTCGGACACCCAGTCCAGGAGACTCATCGCCTCGAGGCAGTATGGGGCACCGAGGTGGAGCACCGTCGGAGCGATGTTCGTGTCGGTCCATCCCGAGTACCACGTCGCGGGAACGGCGATCATATCGTCTTCTTCGAGCGCGTCTGCGATCGCCAGCGTCTGGGGCGATCCGGTTGTGTGGCTGATCGCAACGACCTTGTCGCGGATCTCGTCGTATGCAGCGATGTGCTGTTCGACCTGGTAGGCCGTGTCACGGGTCTCCATTAGGACTTCCATGCCGCCGATTCCGCCATTGGCATTGACCCATCCCCAGTAGAGCTTCTGTCCGGCGAGGATCGGTGTGACGAGCGGGGCAAACGGACCGGTGAGGTCCGCGGTCTGCCCGACCGTGATCGTGCCGGCTTCGACGTCAACACCGAAGTCGGTCTTGAGTTCCGCGGGCGCCGCCGCGGTCGTCGTCGTCTCCTCGGCGGCAGCCGTGGTCGTCGTCTCCTCAGCGGCAGCCGTGGTCGTCGTCTCCTCGGCACCGGCTGTGGTCGTTGTTTCGTCGCTATCGCTGGAGCATGCCGCTGCGACGAGCGCCAGCACCAGCAGCAGGGCGAATATCCTGAACTTTCTCACTGTTTCCTCCTCCGACCCGATCTCACGCCCAGGCCAAGGGCGATCGGGTGTTTGCTAGTAGGTGAATGGCCACGATTTCCAGTAGTTGCGTATACGGATCCAGATACCGTACAGACCGAGCGGCTCGAAGATCAGGAACCCGATCAGGAGCAGTCCGTAGAGCAGCAGATTGAACTGTGCGATGTTGAGGCCGGGGGACGTGCCGGGGAGCGTCGAGACAATCCCCGGATCGTTCTCGGCGGTCGACACGAAGAACGCAGCGATCGCCGCGAGAACGCCGGTTCCGGACTCGGCCGTGGACGCCAGCAGGCCGGTGAAATCCTGAACGAGACGCGGCAGAACGATAACGAAGGTTGCACCCAGGAGCGTTCCCGACACGGTGCCGATCCCGCCGATCAGCAGCGCCGCTACGAACTGGATCGATAGGAACAGCGAGAAGCCTTCCGGGATCAACCGTCCGACGAATGCACCCATGAGGGCCCCGGTGACACCAGCCAGTGCCGACGAGAGAGCGAATGCCATCACCTTGTGTTTCGTGTCGGCGACACCCATCACCTCGGCGGCGATATCCCGGTCCCGGATCGACATGAACGCCCGGCCGATCCGTGTTCGCTGGATGTTCTTGGCGATGACCACCCCGATGATGACGAAAACGAGGAGCAGGAGATACGTCTTGGCTTCGCTGGTCATCTCGACGCCGAACCATGAGCCGTCCGAAGTGAAATCGATGAGGGGCACCTCTTCCTGCCAGAGGCGGAACTCGAGGCCGGGGAACTTGCGGCCGGCCTGCGACCCTCCGGTGATGAACGGCAGGCTCCGGAACATCCACTCACCGATGAAGACGAGTCCCAGCGTCACGATCGCGAGATAGATACCGCGGACCCGCACCGCCACGGGGGCGATGACCGCACCGATCGCCGCCGCGACGATGGCGGCGGCCGGCAACCAGATCCAGATGGGAAGGCCGAGTCCCCACGTTCCCTTCCCCACCTCTCCGCCGAGGATCGCTGCGGTGTACGCGCCGATGCCGACGAAGAAGGCATGGCCCAGAGAGACCTGACCGGCCAGGCCCGACAGGATGTGCAGACCGAGCGCTCCAATGGCGAAGATCGCAACACGGCTGAGGATCTTCATCCAGTCGTTGTCGGCGAGGAACCCGAAGCCGGGAATGACCCCGAATGGAATGACCACCAGCAGTGCGAAGAAAATGAGTGCTGAGATCTTCTGCGTCCAGGTGGGCAGCAGCGCCATCTCCGATGAGTACGAGACGTAGAGGCGGGGTCGTGTCCTCATACCCGCCGAATCTCCTCGGTACCGAACAGGCCGTACGGCCGGACGATCAGAACGATCAGCATCACGATGTACGGCATCACGCCGGCGAATCCGAGACCGAGGAACGACCAGGTGTCACCGATGAAGTAGGCACCGGCGTAGGACTCGGCGAGGCCGACGATGAATCCACCGACGACAGCCCCGCTGATCGAGTCGAGGCCACCGATAACGATCGCGGGGAGCGCCCGGAACGCGAAGAACGCCGTCGTGTTGCTCACGCCAATCGAGCGGGGGAACAACGACGAGAAGATCCCGGCCGCGGCCGCGAGGCCGGCACCGATAGCCCAGGCCAGCGCGAAGATGCGGCCCGCGCTGATGCCCTGAGCCATCGCCGCTTCCTGGTCGAATGCTGTTGCCCTCATCGCCACGCCGTAACGGGACCGGAAGAACAGAGCGATCCCGACGAGGGCGATGATGGTCACGGCGACGGTTGCGAGCTCCGACTTGGCGACAATCGCCGGCCCGATGTTGACCACGTCGGCGCCCCACGGATCGCCGAGTGGGCGGGGGTTGGTCCCGATGAGGTCGTCGGTGATCGTGCGGATCACGATATCGAGGGCGATCGTGATCATGACCACCGAGAACAGCGGTTCGCCGATCATGGGACGGATCGCCAGGCGTTCGAGTACGAGGCCCACGACCGCGGTGATCAGGACGGCGACCAGCGCAGAGAGGATCCACTGGACCGTCGTCGGCAGGAAGGTGACATAGCGACCGGGGAAGTTGATGACGGTGGCGAGATACGCCGCGAAGAAGGCACCCAGCGCCGCCAACGCGCCGTGGGCGAAGTTGAGAACCTGCGTCGCCTTGTAGATGAGGACGAGGCCGAGGGCGAGGAGGGCGTAGATGGCACCAAGAGCGATGCCACTGCTGGTCGCATTGGCGAACTTGTCGACGGCCTCCTGGCCGCCGGCCTGCGCGAAGACGAGGAGATCGAGCGTCATGATCCGTACATCTCCGCGATGAGGTCGGAGAACATGTCCTCCATCGTCTTGCGCTTGATCTTCTGGGTGGCGGTTAGTTCGCCGTCTTCGTGGTCGAGCTCCTTCGGGATCATCCGGAACTTCTTGAGCTGTTCGACCCGGGCGAACTTCTCGTTCGTCTCGCTGACGATGCCCTGCACGAGTTCGATGACTTCCGGCTTCTCGGAGAGGTCCCGATACGTCGTGTAGGGGATCCGCTTGGACAAGGCCCAGTTCCCGACGACGTCGTACTCGATCGCGATGAGCGCAGTGAGGAACTTCCGGCCGTCACCGATGACCATCGCCTCCTTGATGAACGGCGATGTCTTGAGGCTGTTCTCGATCTCGGACGGGGAGATGTTCTTCCCGCCGGATGTGATGATGATGTGCTTGATTCGGTCGATGATCTTGAGGTGGGTTCCGTCGACCCAGACGCCGACGTCTCCGGTCATCAGCCACCCGTCGTCCGTGAATGTGTCGGCCGTCGCCTCCGGCTTGTTCCAGTAGCCGAGGAAGTTCCCTGGATGCTTCGTCTGAATCTCGCCGGTCGTCTCATCGAGGCGGAGACCGATGCCCGGGTACGGCTCTCCGACGGTCCCGACCTTGTTCCTGCCGTGGAAATTCAGCGTCGCGACGGCCGCGTTCTCCGTCATCCCGTACAACTCCACCATCGGAACACCGAAGCCCATGAAGAACTCGATGACCTCCGGCGCGATGGGGGCCGCACTCGTTCCGGCCCATCGGCAGCGTCGCAGCCCGACACGTTCCTTGAGTGCCCGGAACATCAGGGGGTTGCCGACCCAGTAGGCGAGGCGTGCGCCGACGGTGTAGTTGCCGTCGTTCTTGACACGGCTCCGCCCGATGTAGGCGGCGAGCTTGTAACCGAACCCGTTGATGAGGCGCTTGACGAACGTGGCATCGGTCAGCTTGATGAGAATCGTGGCGTGGATCTTCTCCCAGATGCGCGGAACGGCGAAGAAGAGCGTCGGCTGGATCTCCTGGAGGTTGACCTGAACGGTCTCGATCGACTCGGCGAAGTTGAGGATGACGCCCGAGGAGCACATCGTCCACGTCGACATGATCCGTTCTGCCACGTGCCCGAGCGGGAGGTACGTGAGGACCATGTCGTGGGGGCCGGGCATCTTGCCGTCCGCGGTCCGGTCCTTTGCGAGGATGATGTTCTCGATCGCGAACGTAGCGTTCTCGTTGGTGAGCATGGCGCCCTTCGGCGGACCGGTGGTGCCGGAGGTGTACACGAGCGTGACGATGTCATCGACCCGAGCTTCGGCCATCGTCGCGGCGACCCTGCCGGGATGCTCCGCTCGGTGAGCCCGGCCGAGTTCCATGAACTCCTCCCAGAACATGAGGCGGTCGTCGTCATATGAACGCAGGCCACGCGGTTCGAGGTAGATGATCGTCTCGATGTTGGGGAAGGCGTCGGGGCCCGCTTCGATCACCTTGTCGACCTGTTCCTGGTCCTCGGCGAGGTGGACCTTCGCAGCGGAGTCGTTGACCAGATACACCACTTCGGCCATCGGATTCGTGGGATACAGCCCGGTCGACATGGCGCGGATGGCGACGGCGGCAAGGTCAACGATCACCCACTCGGGGCGATCTTCGGAGTGGATGGAAATCACGTCGCCCCGCTGCATCCCGAGGGCGAGGAGACCGTGAGCAACGAGGACGATCTCGTCCCACAGTTCGGACCAGGTTCGCTCCTGCCAGATCCCGAAGTCTTTGTCACGCATGGCGACGGCATCGGGTGTGGAGTGGGATCGATCACGAACCATGAGGGAGACCGTCCGGTATGCATCGGACAGGTCGGCTTCACCTACACGCTCGCGCGTCATTGTCACCGCTCCGCTTCCTCCCACTAGCCGGATGCCGAGGTACTTTAGAGAGTTGAACCGGTGCCTGCGTCGCCTGCCGCATACCCAGGGTACGCGACGTCCTATGCGCGGTCTCCGACCCGCGGGTTGGTCGCCGTTTCGTTCCGTGGGCTCACAGCGCCAAATAGGACGCCGCGTACCCTGGGTACGCGGCCTTTTTTAGTCGGGTTGGCGGCCGACGACCATCTCCGCCGCCTCGCGGACCGACGGATTCCGATCTCTCGCCGCCCCCCGTATCGCCGGTTCCACGGCCGGGTCATCGAACACGGTCAAAGCAACGACCGCCCTTCGCCGGACCTGTGGAGGAGCGGAGGCGACGAGTTCGAGCAGTGTCGACAGCGCTGAGTCATCTCCGATCGCTCCGAGTGCAGCGACCGCCGCCTCTCTACCCGCTCGATCGCCGTCGGTCGATGCCAGTTCGATGAGCCACGGAACGGCCGCTGGGTCGCCCAATTCTCCATATGCCGTCGCGATCGCTTCCACAACGCGAGGGTCGTCGTCGTTGCGACCGCGTGTCAGAGCGTCATCGCAACCGCCGCC